>CAYXZE010000271.1:0-4027 GCA_964469395.1 uncultured Luteolibacter sp. | reverse complement strand
CGGCTTTTGACAAGAAATTCGGCGACCGCATCCCCACCCGCACCGGCGAGTTCACCGAATACTGGAGCGACGGTCTCGGCTCCGCCGCCAAACAAACCGCCATGAACCGAAACGCCAAGGAGCGATTGATCCAGGCGGACACCCTCGGCGCGATGCTCCACCCGGGCAAGCCGGCTCCGCGCGCGGACTTCGACGAGGCATGGCGCAATGTCCTGTTAGGCTCCGAACATACCTGGTGTTATTCGAATCCGGAGCAGCAGCCGATGCAGAATGAAATCATGAAGGTGAAGTTCGGCTATTTCCAACAGGCGGAGGATCTCAGCCACTCGCTTCTCAACCGGACTCTCGAAGCGGTCAACAATTCCGGGGCGGATCAGGTCACGGTCTTCAACACGCTCTCCTGGCCGCGCACCGGTCTGGTGACGCTGCCCGCGGATGCGGCAACGCCCAAAGGGCTTGTCACGCAGAAACTCCGCTCCGGGGAAACCGTGTTCCTCGCCCGGGACGTGCCCGCTCTCGGAGCGCTGACCTATCCATCGGACCAGTCCGCCGCGCCCGCCAGGTCCGACCTGCGCGTCACCGCCACCACCTTGGAAAACTCCCACCTCAAGGTCACTCTCGATCCCGCCACCGGAGACATCTCTAGTCTCGTCAGCGGCGGTGTGGAATACGCCAAGGGCCCCATCAACTCCTATCACTATGTCAAAGGCACCGGTAAAATCGCGCCGAAAGAATCGTCCGGCGTGAAAATCTCCGTGAAGGAAAACGGTCCCGTTCTCGCATCATTGGTCGTGGAATCCCAGGCCGAAGGCTGCCGCTGGCTGAAACGCGAAATCCGCCTGCTCGCCGGCCAGCCGCATCTGGAAATCATCAACACCCTGGACAAAATCGCCACCACCTCCAAGGAAGGCATTCATTTCGGTTTCGCCTTCGACATTCCGAACCCCCGCAACCGCATGGACATTCCGTGGGGTGTCGCCGAGGTGGATGCCGATTTCTTCCCGGAAGCCAACCGCAACTGGATCTGTTTCCAACGCTGGCTCGACATTTCCAACCACCAGCGCGGCGTCACCTGGTGCGCGCCGGACGCGCCCACCTTCGAGCACGGAGCCATCACCGCCAACATCATGGGGGCCGCCATGCACTCGGGCGAATGGCTGCGCAAGCTCGACCCCAGCTCCACCATCTATTCGTGGGCGCTCAACAACCACTGGTTCACGAATTTCCCCCTCAGCCAGGAAGGCGTGCTGACCTTCCGCTACTCCATCCTCCCGCACGCTTCGGACCATGACGCTCCCGCCGCCAACCGCTTCGGCACGGAGGTGTCCCGACCGCTCGTCGCCGCTTCCGGCAAGGCCGCCGCCGTCACCCCGCCGCTCGTTTTGGACAATCCGCGGGTCGTCGTTTCCGGACTCAAATCCCTGGACGACGGCTTGCTCGTCACGTTGCGCTCGTTGTCCGATCAACCGGAAACCGCCATCCTCAAATTCCCCGGAAACTCGAAACACGGCGCGGCCGTCCCATCCAATCTGCTGGGTGAAACCATGGGCGATGCCCTGCCGATCACCGGGGATCAATTCAAGACATCCATGCTGCCCATGGGAGTCTCCTCATTCCTCATCCGTTCCAATTTCTAACCACCACACCATAACCAACACGATGATTATTCAACGATATCAGGACCCCGCCGGTGCCAGCCAATTCGCCTGGCGTGACGCAGACGGAACATGGCGCGTGCTCGAGGGCGACATCAACAATGCCCCCGTGCGGACGGACAAGGTGGCGGACATCGCCAAGGTGCTCGCCCCGGTGACACCCGCGGCGATCATCTGCATCGGCCTCAACTACAAGTTCCACGCGGCGGAAGCCGGCATGGCGATTCCCGAGCGGCCCATCGTTTTCTGCAAGGGCAACAACACCGTGCAGAACCCCGGCGACCCGATCCTCATCCCCACCGTGGCCAAAAGCGATGAAGTGGACTACGAGTGCGAACTCGCCGTGATCATCGGCAAGCCCTGCAAGAATGTTTCCAAGGAAAACGCGCTCGACTACGTGCTCGGCTACACCT
Source organism: uncultured Luteolibacter sp. (assembly GCA_964469395.1). GTDB lineage: Bacteria > Verrucomicrobiota > Verrucomicrobiia > Verrucomicrobiales > Akkermansiaceae > Luteolibacter. The sequence goes on along the minus strand of CAYXZE010000271.1, from coordinate 1,959 downwards.
GCGCCAACGATGTCAGCGCGCGCGACTGGCAGTTGAAATGGGGCGGCGGGCAATGGTGCCGCGGCAAGTTTTTCGACACCTTCTGTCCGCTCGGCCCGGTGCTGGTGACTCCGGAAACCATCAAGGATCCGAACGCCCTGGCGATCAAGACCGTGCTCAACGGCGAGACCGTCCAGGACTGGAACACCAACGACATGATCTTCAGCGTGCCGGAGCTGATTTCCTTCCTCAGCCAGAGCACCACGCTGCTTCCCGGCACCGTTGTTCTAACAGGCACGCCGCAGGGCGTGGGCATCGCGCGCAAACCGCAGCTTTTCCTGCAGGCGGGCGATGTGGTGACCATTGAAATCGAAGGGATCGGAGCCCTGACCAACCCCGTGGAACTCGAACAGCCATGAGCCGCCGATTTGAAAATCAAGTAGTGGTGGTGACCGGCGGTGCCAGCGGCATCGGCCGCGCCTGCGTCGAGCGTTTCGCCGCGGAAGGCGCGAAAGTCGCCATCTGGGATTTTGATGAAACAGCCGGTGCCGCGCTGGTCGCCGAACTTGGAGCCTCCGTCCGTCATTGGAAAGTGGACGTGAGTTCCGAGTCCTCCGTCGCCGCCGCGCTGGCGGAAACGGTCGCGGCATTCGGCGAGGTCAGCCACCTCGTGAACTCCGCCGGCATCCAGGGCGCCTACGTCTCGGTGACGAACACCTCCCGCGAGGAATGGGACCGCGTGCTCGGCGTCAATCTCCACGGTGCCTTCCATTGCGCCAAGCACGTCATTCCCTCGATCCAGCGGCAGGGCGGCGGCGCGGTGGTCAACATCGCCAGCGTCAACTCCTTCCACTGCCAGAAAAACACCGCGGCCTACGCCACCGGCAAGGCCGCGCTCCTCGGGCTCACCCGCAGCATCGCCGTGGACTACGCGCCGAGCGTCCGCTGCACGGCGGTCTGCCCCGGCGCGATCGAGACTCCGATGTTGGAAAACGCCTTGAGCGGACTCGACAATGTGGACGAGGTTCTAACCAATCTCCGCGCCCTGCATCTCAGCGCGCGTCTGGGCAAGTCTTCGGAAATCGCGGCCCTGGTGGCGCTCATTTGCAGCGACGAGGGCAGCTTCATGACCGGCCAGGCGATCCGCATCGATGGCGGGCTTGGAATCACTCTTGGCGGCAATGAGTGACATGACGGGCTGGAAATCATTCATTGTAGCGGCGGTCTGCGACCGTCGAATTGTAGCGGCGGTCTGCGACCGTCGAATTGTAGCGGCGGTCTACGACCGTCGATGTGAATGCGAGGCTCATGAAACCGACATTCTGACACATCTTTCGCATCGACGCTCACAGAGCGCCGCTACAAAGCGGTTCAGTGGCAACCTGCAAAACTCAATGCGTCAGCCCACCACTTTAAGTTTCACCCTGACATGACCCCACTGGAACCCCTGGCAGACCTGCGGCAATGGCTGGCTGAAGACGGCTTGATCGATGCCGCCACCGCGGAACTCGTCTCTCTAACCGGAGGCGTTTCCTGCGACGTCGTGCTGGTGCGCGATGGCGGGCGCAGCTTCGTCGCCAAGCGCGCGCTGGCGAAACTGCGCGTCAAGGATGACTGGTTCGCGGACGTGAACCGGAACCGCTACGAGCACGCCTACATGAGCGTGGCCGCCGAGGTGGTGCCGGAATCCGTTCCGGAAATCATCCACGTCAACGACGAGCGCGGTTATTTCTGCATGGCATGGCTGGGCGAAGGTTGGGAAAACTGGAAACAGCAGATGCTCGCCGGCGTGTGCGACACCACCATCGCGGCGCAGGCCGGGCGGGTGATGGGAGAAATCCACCGCCACACCGCCGGTCGTGCCGATCTTGCCGCCGCCTTCGACACCGGCGCGGGCTTTCACGCGCTGCGGCTCGAACCCTATCTGGAAACCACCGCCAGCCGCCACCCCGCGCTGGCGGAGGTCATTCTGGCAGAGTC
>CAYXZE010000270.1:0-4043 GCA_964469395.1 uncultured Luteolibacter sp. | reverse complement strand
GCCGTATCTCCTTGTCCGCCGACCCACCGTCCGCTAAATGCGGATCGAACTTATGAAAAGGAACTGGTTGCTCGTTGGATTGGCGGTGGGGGGATTGGGACTCGCGGACTTCACGCGCGGCCAGGAACCGGCACCTCCGGCATTTGAAAAAACGGCGGGAGACCATCAGGAAACGGAGGCTGCGGATGCCTTCGATCCGGACATCAATGCCCCGAAGCAGGTCCAGGTGCAGGTGGAGTTTGTGGAAATGAGCCACGAATCCCTCACCAAACTGCTGTTCCTCGCCAAACCCACCAGCGCCGATGCCACGAAGCTGCGGGAACAGGTGCAGGAGTTGGTTGCCAAGGGCGAGGCCAAGGTGCTGGAAACCCAGATCATCGTTGCCAAAAGCGGGCAAAAGGCCACTACCGATGCGATCCACGAGTTCATTTATCCGACGGAATATGAGCCGCCGTGCATACCTCCGACCGAAGAGACGACCGCGCCCACCGTTCCAAACGCCTCCCCACTCTTCCCCGGCGCTCCGACTGCGTTCGAGACCCGCAACGTGGGAAGCTCTCTCGAAATCGAACCCACCATTGGCTTGAACAACAAGCTCATCGATCTTCATTTCGCCCCTAAGCTGGTCTGGCACACTGGCAACACCGTGTGGCACGAAGGCAAGGATGCGAGCGGCAACCTCTTCAAGACCGCGATGCCCGACTTCTATATCTTGCGCCCCAAAACCTCACTCACCTGCATCAGCGGCCAATACACACTCGCCGGAGCGGCTTCGCCCAAAAACGACAAGGGTGAAACGGACATGTCCCGCAAAGTAATGATTTTCGTGAAATGTGACGTCCTCGTTGTGAAATGAAATTCCTCATCCCAACTCTCGCCCTGTTCGCGTCCGCCGTCCGTGCGGAAATCGTCACGCTCGCGCATCCCGGCGAGACTTTGCCGGAGAAAAGCACGGTGGTTTGGTCGCCCCTGTTCCAAGCGACTTGGGACAAGTTCAATGCCGAACTCGGCGGCAAACCGAAGAAGGTCGAGCCGCCGAACGAGTTGATGGCAAAGCTCGATTCATTCAAGTGGGATGCCGGCAAGGTGATGCCCGACGGCTCGTGGAAAACGTGGAGCGGACCGTCCACTCAAGATTTCCTCAAGCGGGTGAACGAGGAGGCGGCCGCCCTCACCGGAGAAAAGGCAGGCCCGTTCACGCTGGCGAATGAGCACCCGGAAAATCGCGCCGCTTTCGGCCTGCTGGATCGGACGGTGGAATTTCAGAAGGCCTTTGCCCGCTGCCACAAGGCTCCGATGGATTTCCAAGCAAACGACCGGAAAACCGCGGTGCGCTTCTTCGGCGCCCAGGAGGAAATGATCGAATCCATGGCCGGCTCCATCCGCGTGCTCGCCTATCGTCCGGTGGACCGCTCCCATGCCATCCAGATCCGCTGCAAGGAAGCGGACGATACGGTGATTTTATATCTCCCCGCGAAACCCCAGGATTTCACCACCGCCTGCGCCTGGCTCCGCACTTGGCGCTCGCAACCCAAACCCGCTGCCGAATTCCCCAAGGCCTGGAACGATACCTCGCTTCACCAAGGCGATGAAATCCGCATCCCCTACGTCGATCTCGAGTCCAGAGCCGACCTGACGCCCAAATTCGACAGCATCCGTCTTCACGGGAACAAACCATGGAAAATCACTCGCGCCGAGCAGTTCACCCGCTTTCAAATGCATGAGAAAGGCGCGCGAGTTCGTGTGGAAGTTTCGATAGAGGGAATGCCACTCGCAGATCCATTCGCGGAACCGACGGATCCCCGCAAGTTCATCTACGACCGCCCGTTCTTCGTCTTCCTCTGGCGCGACAAGGCGGAGTGGCCCTACTTCGGCGCGTGGATCGGCGATGCCTCGGCGTTGAAATCCTTCCCATGAAACTCCTCCTCATCGGCCACGGATACCTCGGCCAGGCCATCACCCGGGAATTCCGCGACCACGGCTGGGAAATCGCCACGGCCTCCCTATCCGGTGGCGACGGCTCAATCGCCTGCGACATCGGCGATCCCGAAGCCGTGCGGAAATTGCCGCCCGCCGATTTCATCGTCCACTGCGCCGCCTCCGGTCGCGGCGGCGCGGAGGCCTACCGGCACGTCCACGTCGGCGGCTGCCGGAATTTGGCCCGGATCTTTCCCGGCACTCCCCTGCTCTTCACCTCCAGCACCTCGGTCTATGCGCAAACCGACGGCTCCGTCGTCACCGAGGAAAGCCCCGCCACCCCCGACCGCGAAACCGGCCGCCTGCTTCTCGAAGCCGAGCAAATCACCCTCGCCGCAGGCGGCATCGTCACCCGCCTGTCCGGCATCTACGGCCCCGGCCGCAGCGTGCTCCTCAAGAAATTCCTCACCGGCGAGGCCGTCATCGAGGAAGACGGAGGCCGTTTCCTCAACCAAATCCACCGCGACGACGCCGCCCGCGCCATTTTCCACCTCGCCACGCTCGACCCCTTCCCCCACGCGGAAATCTACAACCTCTGCGACGCCACCCCGCTCACCCAGCTCGCCTGTCATCAAAGCCTCAGCCGGCTTTTCTCCCGCCCGCTGCCCCCCTCCGGCCCGCGCGACCTCAACCGCAAACGCGGCTGGACCCACAAACAAGTCACCAGCCAAAAACTCCAGTCCACCGGCTGGCACCTCCATTTCCCCTCCTTCCTCGACGCCGCCGCATCCATCGCCAAAACACTGTAAGCCCAAAAAGAGAAATAACCGAAGCACGCCCTTCTCTCTCTTCTCTCTTCTCTCTTCTCTTGCGTCTTGCGTCTTGCCGTCTTCTGTCTTCCGTCTTCCCTCAGCTTGCCTTTGACCGCCGCCGGGTTTCCGTCTATGCCCCACCCCTTTCCCATGAAGGAGCAAATCGAAGCCATCCAAACTGAAGCGCTTGCGCAAATTTCCGCCGCGACGGACGAGCGCTCGCTCGATGACGCACGCGTGGCCGTGCTCGGCAAAAAAGGCACCCTGACCCTCGTCGCCGCGGGCATCAAGGACGTGCCCAAGGAAGACAAGGCCGCCGTCGGCCAGCTTCTCAATGCCGCCCGCACCGCCATCACCGCCGCCCTGGAAGAAAAGCAACTCGCCCTCCGGGAAATCGCCGACCGCGCCGCCTTGGCCGGCATCGACGTGACGTTGCCCGCCCGCCAGCTTGCCACCGGCTCGCTGCACCCGCTCACCCTGATCCGCGACCAGGCCATCCAAATCCTCCGCCGCATGGGCTTCGCCCTCGCCGACGGCCCGGAAATCGAGGACGAGTTCCATTGCTTCGACGCCCTCAACACCCCCGCCGACCACCCCGCCCGCAACGAAAAGGACACCTTCTATTTCGACTCCGGCAAACTCCTCCGCACCCACACCTCCAGCGTGCAAATCCGCACCATGGAAACCCAGACCCCGCCGATCCGCATCATCGCCCCCGGCTCCGCCTACCGCCGTGACGAGATCGACGCCACCCACCTCTCCGTCTTCAACCAGCTCGAAGGCCTCTACATCGGCACCGATGTCTCGCTGCCGGACCTCAAGGGCACGCTCGAATATTTCCTCCACGAACTCTTCGGCCCTAAAACCGAAGTCCGCTTCCGCCCGCACTTCTTCCCCTTCACCGAGCCGAGCTTCGAGATCGACGTGAAGCTAACCGTCAAAGGCCAGGCCCCGCGCTGGATCGAAGTCGCCGGCTGCGGCATGGTCGATCCCGCCGTCTTCGAGTCCATCAACCAGTCCCGCAAGGACAACGCCTTCGATCCCGAGAAAATCACCGGCTTCGCCTTCGGCATGGGCCTCGACCGCCTCGCCATGATCCGCTGGGGAGTGAAGGACATTCGCCTGCTCATCGAGAACGATGCGCGTTTCCTCAAGCAATTCGCCTGATCCGGAATTCAAAGGGCACCACGAATCTGACGAATCCAACGAATCCAGATTCTCATTCGTAAGATTCGTTTGATTCGTGGTGCCTAAAACTCTTCATCCTAAATTCAGAAATGAGAACCACGGAATACTCGGAATACACGGAAAATA
>CAYXZE010000269.1:0-4055 GCA_964469395.1 uncultured Luteolibacter sp. | reverse complement strand
TGGCCCGCCGCACCCTGACCCGACCCCTCACCGCGACCCGACCGGCCCCGCTGCCTGTCGGGCCTTCGGCATGCCCGTGCGCGTGCAAGATTTGCCAACGTTGGCAGATCTTGCACGATGTGATGTTCGCCACACCTTCGCCCCGCCCCGCCACCCCGCCCATCCCTACCGGCCAGGTGGGCAATCCCAGGCGCGGGCGCGGGCGCGCGCGGGTCCGCAGAATCGGGGGGAGGGGGGTCACCTCGGAGGCCGCGGCAAAAAAATTGAGGCGCTAAAAGGACGCCGCCTGACAAAAATTCTCGGGCACCCTGCGCACCGCGTCACTCCTCGCCCACCGCGCCCACCGCCCGCCCCCGGGTGGGTGAGGGGAGGGCGGCGTGAATCGTCCGGCTCAGGCCCTACGGCTACTCGACCTCGGCAGCGAGCAGCCCCTCCATCGCAGCGACGAACCCGGCGACGACAGCACGATCGTGGGCGTCCAGCCCCAGCCGATCGCAGGTGCTCGCCAGGTCGATACGGAACCCGCTGGTCGGATCGGAGCAGTCCCGAATGGTCCCGTCGTCCATCACCATGACATCGTCGATCAGCCACGTCGTAACCGACCCGAGCATGCAGACGGCCACGCGCCTGCGCTCGCGAGCCTGAGCCAGCGCCCTCAGGATCACCGCCCGCGCCGACTTCTGCGGGAAGTACTGCAACATCATTGCCTCCGCGTCATAGACCACCGGGCCGCTCATCCCCGCCTCCCCCCGATCGTCTCTCGCAGCGCCCGCACCTCCACGACCAGCGCGATCATCGCCGCCGTCAGCATCACTTCAGCCGGCACGCCGTACGGCCCGCCCAGCTCCTCCACCAGCGCCTCCACCTCGCGGCGCACCGCGCTCCCGCCGTCCATCTGCAACTCCCTCTCCTCGTTGACCTGCTCCGACCTTGCCCCTCGTCCACGCCCGCCCCCCGCGCCCCTCGCCGCCCCCGCCCAGCTGGCCCATCGCCGGATTCACCCGAGCCTCGACCGAGGAGGGACACCCCCCCACCCCCCTAGGGGGTCCGAAACGGGGGGGTGTGAAACGGGGGGGTGCAGCGAACGGGGGGGTGTGGACACATGCAAGTTCCAGGTAACTACAGGTATAGAAAAGGAAACCCCCGCTTCGCACACGCGAGTCCTCCCGTGCTCAGACGATTTCGCGGACGGGGGGGTGCACACCCCCCCGCCGAATCGCACCCCCCCGTTCACCGCTGCTTGCCCGGCCGGTAGTTGGTCCCGCCCTGCTTCGCCGGCACCTCGACCAGCAGCCCGTCGGCGACCGCCTTCGCCACCGCGGCGTCCAGGGCGTCGCGGTACTGACGCCCGCACGCGTCCCGCAGGCATCGCCGCCGGCAGCCCCCGCCCGCGTGCCGCCCGTCCGCCGCATGCTTGGCCGTGACCCTGAGCAGCGCCGTCACCGCCTGATCCGTCAGCCGCTTCCCCCTGCGCTCCTCCACGATCTCGACCCGCTCGGCCTCGGCGTGCCCCTGTGCGCGGTTGCGCTTGCTCCAGTCCCGCGCCAGCGCCACCCGCACCCCGTCGCGCACCTGTGCCGACTTGCTCATCAGGTCCCCCGCCAGCGCCCAATCCTCCGCGCGCACCCCCGCGTGCTCGTCGAGCAGCGCCAGCGCCGCCGCCAGCTTCAACCGCACCAACATCAGGTGCCCGTCGAGCGGATCGCCCAGCGGCTCCCCTCGCAACGTCGCCAGCCGCTGCTCATCAATCTCGGCCCGCGCCTCCTCGCACACCGGCAGCTGCACCCGCCCGGTGATGTAGTCCGCGTACGGCCACGTCGGCGGCCCCCACTCCATCGGGGCGGGCTCCTCGGCCACCTCGTCGGGCGCCTCCGGGTCGCCCATCGGCAGCCACACGAACCGTTGCGGCGTCCCCCCCTCCGCGGTGGCCAGCAGCGCCCCCGCCCGCGACGGCTGGACCCCCACCAGCATCGCCAGGCGGTAGCTGTGCGGCTCGATGGGGACGCGCTTGCTCTCATCCACGAACGCGAAACCCAGGCGCTCCCCAACCCACGCCTTGCGCAGCTCCGCGTCCAGGGTCGCCCCCTGGCGGGAGTTGAGCGCCGTCAGCGTGTCCACCTCGGCCACCGACAGCACCACGGACTCGCGCAGGCGCTCGATCCCCCCACCGCGCACCCGTCTCGCGTAGATGTGGGCCAGCCCCTCCCCAGACCCCGGGCTCATCACCTCGGCCTCGCGCAAGCTCGTGATGACCAGCGCATCCCGTCCCGCGGCCTCGCACGCCCCCTTCCCGGTTCCCGACTCGCCCACGAGTGCGACGAACGCATTCAGCGACGCCTCGCCCCCCACCATCGGCGGCAGGACGACGAACGGGGGCACGGCCGCGATCAGCCTCGCCAGCACCACTCCCAGCACCCCGAACGGCCCGGCCCGTCTCGCCCTGGCGAAGTCGTGCACATGGGTCAGGCTCGGCCGCGACGCCCAGAACGCCCCTGCGTCGAACGGGGGCGGGTGCTCGTGCCCCCCCAGCTCGTCGGCCACCTCCTGATCGCTCTTGCACTCGACGCGCTGCACCCCGTACACGAGCGCCGAGGCCACCTCGTACTTCGGCACCTTGCGCACGCTCCCGCCGATGCCCTGCCGGCACACCTGACCGAACCGCCGCGCCAGGATCTCCGTCGCCTGCGCGTGTTTCTCCCGTGACACACACCCGTGCCGATGCAGCGCCGCCAGCCGCACCGCCTGCGACACGAGCCACGGGTGCCGCCCATGCTCGGGGACGTCCCGCCTCCACCCGTTCACCATTGCGACCGCGTAGGGGCACGCGCCCTCTGCCCGGTACTCCCAGTCCCCGGCGGCCAGGACCACCTCGTGCCCCTGCTCCCCCTCGTCGGGCACCCCGAGCTCGTCGAGCACCGTCGCCAGCTCGTCGAGCAGCAGGACGTCCCCGTCCTCGCAGACCTCGATGCCCACGGGTCGTGGCGGGTTGTACTTGTGATTCAACGTGCCGGGCACCCGGAACACACGCGCCACGTCGGCCACGGCGTCAATGGTCCCCAGCCCCATCGACTCGGCCACCGTGCGCGCGAACCGCTCGAACCGCCTGAGCACCCGCCCCGCCGCCGCAACGTCCTCCCCACCCTTGAGCAGGTAGTACGGCTGCAACCCGCCCCCGGTGCTCACGATCACGCTGGGCATCCCGACCGCCGAGAGGTTGTCGATCAGCGTGCGCGCGTTCTCCTCACTGCCCAGCCCCCCGCCCTTGTAGTCCAGGTCCAGGTAGGCGGCCACCACACGCGACACCGCCTCGGCCTTCCCGCGCCCCCTCTGCGCGCCGGTGGGGTTGATCCCGTACCAGACGCTCCCCGCCAGCTTCGCGGCCTCCTGAGGGGCCTGTGACGCCGGGAAGATGTCGGCCACGCGGAACGACTCGCCGGGGGGCTCGTGGCAGAGGCTCACCCGCTCCTGGCCACCGATCCCGAGCAGGTCCAGCAGCTCGCGGAAGCCTGCCGGCTCGGCGTTCATGCGACCTCATCCCGACGCAGCACGGTCCGCACCCAGCGCTGGGCCGGCGCCGCCTGCGAGATCTCCCGGCCAGCCTCACCGCGCCCGTGGGCACGACCACCACACGAGCAGATGCAGAACAACCCTCGCGCCCACCAGCACAGCGGCCCACAGGTCCGGTCCGGCGCCGGCCACGCCTGCCGCCAGAGATGAACCGCCTCGTAGTCGTTCAGGAGGAGCTGGACGATCCCGTCGAGCCGCGCAGGGGGCGCCAGCCAGCAGTGGCGTTCGCCGTCCCACTTCAGCCGCATGTGGGATCGCTCCGCGAGGAGGTGTCCGGCGGCCGGGGGGCGGATGCCGATGGGGCCGTGCCGGGGCTGCACGATGGTCGGCACGCGATCGGCTACGCTGGCAGCGCCGGCCTCACTCATCGGCTCACGAGTGCCGCCCATCTCCCCAGCTGGGCGGCCTCTGCCGTCTCCAGGGGGCCTCATGCCGCACCCCCCACAGCGCCGCGCGCCTTGGCACCCTCAGACTCGCGGCGATGGGCC
>CAYXZE010000268.1:0-4060 GCA_964469395.1 uncultured Luteolibacter sp. | reverse complement strand
GCGGGGCTACTCCCGCCTTATGAAAAACCGTGCCGTCTGCCTCGCCGCCAGCGTCGTGATGTTCTCCGCGTGCGGGGAGAAAAAGGAAATCACCGTCACGGAAACCCGCACGGAGACCACCAAGGACACCGCGCCCAAGCTTTTCGCCAGCAGTGACGAGCGGTTCCGCAACGCCAAACCGAGTCCGGTCAAGGGTGATACGCCGCCGGGTTGGCTGGCGCTGCCATCGACACAATTCCGTTTGCTGAACTACCGCTTCGGCGAGAGTGGCACGGGCGAGGTATGGGTCTCGCTGTCTGCGGGGTCGGTCATCGACAACGCGAACCGCTGGCTCAAGCAATTCGGCGCGACCCCGCTCGATCCGGAAGCGTTCGCGAAACTCCCGCCCGCCACCATCGCCGGATCGACGGGCGTGTGGGTGACTGCGGAGGGCGATTATGAGAGCGGCATGGGAGATCCTCGGAAAACCGGCTTCGCGCTCGCGGGCGTGATCGCCTCGGTCAAGGGCCAGATCCTCACCGTGAAAATGGTCGGCCCCAAGGAGGAGGTGGCAGCCGCCAAGCCGACGCTCGAGGTTTATGTCAAGAGCCTGCAGATGGCTGAATGACCGCCCCCTGAATCTTCGTATAGCGCCTCGTCCGTCACATCATGGAAATTCCCGCCACGCCGCCCGCCAAATCACCGCGATCCCTTTTCGGGAAAATATTCGACGTGCTGTCGGGATTCGGCCTCGCCACCGTCACCTTGCTCGTGCTCGGGCTGCTGACCTGGTTCGCCACCCTGGAACAGGTCGAAAACGGACTCTACCCGACGCTGAACAAATACTTCGCCACGGACTGGAAATCGATTTTCCTGCTGCCCGAGCTGAACGGGAAAATGGTCCCGCTGCCGCTGCCCGGCGGCTACTGGACGTGCGCGGTTTTGTTAGTGAACCTGATCCTCGGCGGCATCATCCGCATCCGCAAGGGCTGGAAGCACGTCGGCAACCTCATCGCCCACTTCGGCATCATCCTCATGCTGTTAGGAGCCGGCGTGACCTATCATTTCTCCGAGCGCGGCAACATGGCGGTTTGGGAAGGGGAGTCCAGCAACGTGGCGGAGGACTATCTGGAATACGTCGTCGAGGTCGCGGAAATCAAGGATGGCAAATCCACGGACATCCACGTCATCCGCGGCAAGGACATCGACGATCTGGAAGGTGACAAGCTCAGGAAATTCAAACTGCCGGGCCTGCCGTTCGATCTGGAACTGACTTGCTATCTGAAAAACGCCGTGCCGGTCTCCGCCAGCGAGCGCGCGCCGGACCGTCGGCAATACGTCGCGGACGGTTATTTCCTGATGGAAAAACCCAAGACCGCGACCCCCGAGCCCGCCGAGCAATACACCGCCGGATGTTACGCCCGCATCGCTCACCGCGACGGCACCTTTTCCGCGCCCTTCATCCTCGCCGGGGCGAGCTTCCAGCCGTTTTCCATCCGTCACGAAGACCGCGTCTTCACCGTGGACATGCGCAAGCGGCTGTGGACGATGCCATTCACGCTCAAGCTCGATCATTTCACCGCCGAATTTCATCCAAACACAAACCGCCCGTCCAAATTCGTCAGCAAGGTCACCCGCATCGAGAACGGCGGCGAGGCCAAGGTCACCATTCAGATGAACGAGCCGATGCGCTACGAGGGCCTTACATTTTTCCAAGCCAGCTACGGCCCGTCGAACGCGAAGTCCGGGGAGAAGATGTATTCGGTTTTTGAAATCGTGAAAAACCCCGCCGACAAGTGGCCGGAATACAGCTTGTGGATCGTAGCCTTCGGCATGGCGGTCACGTTCCTGATCAAACTCACCTTCTTCCTGTGGAAGGGCCCCCGCAAATACCGCAATGTCTAACTCATCTTCAAAAACCGGACGCTGGATCGCCGCGGCGCTCGCCATGGTCGTGCTCGCCGCGGTCTTTTACAATCTGGTCGTCGATAACATGCCGAAGGGCGAGGTCCGGCAGGTGGCTGGCTATGTGTCTTGGGACAAGGAAGCTCTCAAGATTGCCGAAACCATCCCGGTGCAGAACGGCGGCCGCATCAAGCCGCTTTCCACTTTGGCCGGTTTTACCATGCTCGGCCTGCATGGCGCGCGCTCGATGAAAATCGAGGGAACGGATGAGAAAACACACACGATCAAGCCCACCGCCTGGCTGATGGACACGTTGTTCCGTCCGCAGCTCGCCGTCAATCTGCCGACCTTCCGGATCGACAATTCCTCCGTGCTCGAAGCCATCGGCGTGAAGCCGCTCGGCAAGCGCGACCGCTACAGTTATGCCGACATCGAGCCGGCCCGGCAAAAACTCATCGAGCTCGCACAATCCTATGAAATGGTCGCCAAGGAAAAGCGAGATCCCGTGCAGGAGCAAACCATCGTCCTCGCCTACAACCTCCGCGAATATGAAAGCCTGCTCGGTTATTTCAGTTTCGCCCGCTCCGGGGTGGCTCTCCATGGTGCCGAGGCTCCGACGCAGCGCGCCGCCATCAGCTTGGTGATGCAGACCGCGCCGCAAATCCGGCAGGAAGTCGTCAAAGCCCAGGCGGAGGGCCGGCCTCCCCACGCCCATCTCCAAAGTCTGATGGAGCAGGTCGTGGATGCCGCGAATTTCGCCAAGCACGGACTGATTCTCCTGCCGCCCGCCGATTCCAAGGAATCCTCCAGGGATTCCCACTGGCGGAGCGCCGGCGATGCCATTTATCAAACGTTCAATGATCCTGCAAGCGACGCGAAGCTCGCCGTGGAAGACATTACGGCGCTCGAACTGACCGCTCAAACCGCCGGTGGCAATGACGCCGTTTTCCGCAACCATCTTGCTGCTCTCCGCGACCGTCTCGCCAAGCGCGCGGAAGCCCGCGGCGAATACCGGCATGTCGCCATGGAAGCGGATTTCTATCGCAAGAACTGGTTCCTCAACGCGCTGGTGTTCTTCATCCTCGGCACCGTCGGTGCCCTGGCGATGTGGACGCTTGGCAAGGGAACGGTCGGTCGCATTTTCACCTGGATCACATTGGGCTCCACCGTTGCCGGACTCGCTCTTTGCGTCATCGCCATCGTCCAGCGCTGCCTCATCATGCAGCGTCCGCCGGTGGGAAATCTTTACGACACCATCATCTTCATCGCCGCCACGGTGGTCATCAAGGCGCTGTTGACCGAGGCGATGACCCGCCGCCGCTTCGCCCTCGGCATCGCGCCCATTCTCGGCACCCTGCTGATTATCCTTTCCCGCCGCTTTGAGCTCGGCGATGCCAAGGACTACATGGACCCGCTCATCGCGGTGTTGGATTCCAACTACTGGCTGACCATTCACGTGCTTACCATCACGCTGGGATATTCGGCGGGATTGCTGAGTGCCAAGCTGTCCTTCGTTTATTTGCTCATTCGCGGGCTGCGGTTGATTGACGATGATCGCGAAGTCAGGCGGTTTTTCAACCGCGCGGTTTACGGCATGATCTGCCTCACTCTTTTCCTCGCGCTCGTCGGCACCGTGCTCGGCGGCATCTGGGCCAACGATTCCTGGGGCCGCTTCTGGGGGTGGGATCCCAAGGAAAACGGCGCGTTGCTCATCGTCCTCTGGACGCTCGCCATCCTCCACGCCCGTCTCGGCGGTTACATCAAGGAATGGGGCCTGCACTTCGCCTCCGTTTTCACCGGTGCCGTCGTCACGTTTTCGTGGTGGCACGTGAATTTCCTGAATACCGGACTGCACAACTACGGCTTCACTGCGGGAAAAGGCATGATCTGGGCGTTTTATTCGGTGGTGCTGGGGATTCTTGTTTTTGGTTTCATCGCGAGGATTCTGGAGAAGAATGGAAATCGCCTGGTCATTTCTAAGGAATAAGGGACGGGGGAGTCTCGTCCTCGTGCATTTTTCCGATGCTGGACAAATCCCGCTCCCTCTGGCATCCATCCGCCCCCATGATGTCCGAGTTAGCGAAAGCCTATGAACCCCAAGCGGTCGAAGCCAAGTGGTATGCCGCCTGGATCGACGGAAAATGTTTCGAAGCCGATCCTTCGTCCGCGAAGGACG
>CAYXZE010000267.1:0-4067 GCA_964469395.1 uncultured Luteolibacter sp. | reverse complement strand
GTGCCGGGTGTGGAAGGCAGAGTAACACGGGATTCAAAACCCTCTTATCTGTGTATATCTGTGAAATCTGTGGTTCAATTTCCCTCTTCAGCTTCAACACATTACAAAAGTGTTACTCGGGAGGTTTAAGGATTCGATTTTCTTCACCGCACCACTTCGGTGCCGATGCCGCCGTCGGTGAAAATTTCTAACAACAACGCGTGAGGCAGACGGCCGTCAACGAAGTGGACCTTGCGGACGCCGGCGTTGAGGGCGTCCACCGCGCTGCGGATTTTCGGGATCATGCCGCCGGAGATGGTGCCGTCGGCGATGAGTCCGTCCGCCTCCTTGCGGGTGACGGATTTGATCAGGGTGGAGGGGTCCTTGGGATCGGCCAACAGGCCGGGAACATCGGATAGATAGACGAGTTTCGCCACGCGGAGTTCCTTGGCCAGGGCGGCGGCGGCGAGGTCGGCGTTGATGTTGAGCGGCCGGCCGGTGGCCAGCTCGGCGGCGAGCGGGGAAATCACCGGCACGATGCCGGCCTGGTGCGCGGCGTCCATGTGCGCGAGCTGGCAGCCGACGACTTCACCGACGCGGCCGATGTCCACCCGATTTCCCGCCGCATCCGTGCCTTTGATTTTCTCGCCGAGAAACACGTCATTGCCGGGAATGCCCACCGCCTTGCCGCCGAAGTCGCGGATCATGCGGACGAGGCCGGGATTGAGTTCCTCCGAAAGGACGCGGGCGACGATGTCGATCGCCTCGTCGGTCGTCACGCGGAAGCCGCCGACGAATTTCGCTTCGAGACCGGCCGTTTCCATGGCGGCGGAAATCGCCTTGCCGCCGCCGTGGACGACGATGGGGTTGATGCCGGCCACTTCGAGGAAAACCACGTCGCGCATGACGCGGGCGACGAGATCGGGATCCTCCATCGCGGAGCCGCCCATTTTGATGATGAACGTCATCCCGCGGAACGCTTGCAGGTAGGGCAGGGCTTCGATCAGGGCGTTGGCTTTTTCAATCGGATTCATGGTCGGTCGGATGGGGATTGGGGCGGGGCTGCTTGACGAATTGAACGATGGGGAGGAGTTCGGATGAAGTCTTGATTTTGCCTGCGGCGGCGGGATCGGGAATTTTCGTCCGAATCCGTTTGGCCGTGACCAGCGCGGCGAGAATGGCGGTAAAAACCGGCAGCACCGGCAACCACAGCGAGGCATAGGCAACCGCCGCCGATTGCGCGACCAGACAGATCCCCGCAAGCAGCAAGACTCCGTAATGGCGCCTGAACCTGGTGGCTCCGCACAGCGCGGCGAGGATCAGCACGACGCCTGACAGAATCGCGATTTCCCATTTCGCTGCCAGCCGGGGATACTCGCGGAGGACGCCATCTGAACTCATGACGGCGATGGCGGCGGAAAGCGTGCGTGAAAATTCGCGGGTCGCCGGATCCGCCGCGCTCCGGTCATCGCGCAGGATGACCGAGTGCGGCAGGGGTTTCGGGAAAAGGTCGGCGCCGCCATCGATCAAGGTTTCCGCGGGGATTCCGGCATTGGCGGCGGGCTTCACCGTCACGGCCAGCCGCCCGAAATCATCGATCGGCACGACAGGCCCCCGGGGACCCAGCCTGAGGGATTCCCCCAACCGCACCTCCACGCCGTCCACCGGCAGGTTGAGCCGTTGCAGCGCCGCCAGCACCGGAAACGCAAACACCACCCGGTCCTCCCACCGCGCCACTAACGGAAATCTGGCGGCGGACTCCGTCTCCAGCCGGGAAAAGCCCGCGAGCGTCTTTTCCCCTCCAAAAATCATCCCCGGAATCGGCACGCGGTTGACCACGGGCAAAGTCCCGGTCCCGCCATGAATCGCCGCCAACGGAATGGAGGCACGGCGGAAAGCAAGCGGCATCGGCACAGGCTCCGATCCCCGGGAAAGCGGCGCGGCCATCACCAGCGACTCGAAGCGATCCATCGATTTTTCCAACGCCACGAGACCGATGGGGTCCGGCTTTTCCCACGCGAGAACCGCGGCCGTGGCGGCATTTTTCACGCCCAGCCGCTGGAAGTTGGCGAAAATCACCGAGAAATCGATCGGCGCGGGCGGAGAGGATTGGAAAACGCCCTCCGCGTCATCGCCCAGGGAAACGACGGGCGGGCCGCTGTCTGGCGCGAATTCCAAGGACGCGTTCCGCAACGCCCACGGCACGGCGCGAGTCCCCTGCCCGGAAACCAACATCCGCGAGTCGCCCACAGCCCCGGAAATCGCCTTGAAGGCCATGCGGTCCACCGCCGTGCCGGGCGCGAATTTCCAAGCGCCAAAGGCCGCTCCCGCCGAGACGAGCAACACCCAAAGCCGGCGCTGGAACCGCCTGCTCACGGGTTCAGTTTACGGATCGCCGAGAGAACAGGCGCGAGCGGGGCTTCCAGCGGCGTGCCCGCAGTGACCTCGCCAAGCAGGCGGGCCGCCGTCGCGATGTGCGGCCGATACCATTCGTCGCCCCGGTTTTTCACGATGTTTCCATACGCCCCGAGCGCCTGCATCAGACGCTGGGCGGCGCATTCGTGGAACAGGGTTTCCAGCGGCCGCTCGTCGGCGATGTCCTCCCACAGCGCTAACAACTGCTCGCGTTCCCCGGCGGAGTGGTCGAGGTAGGGATCGAAAATCAGCGACGCGAGATCGTATTCCTGGCGGCCGCGGCGCAGGCCCTGGAAGTCGATGAGCCAGACCTTGTCGTCCTTGATCATCAGGTTCTGAGATTGGAAATCGCGATGCACCAAATGGCGCGCGACCGTGCCGAGACGTTCCGCGAGATCGGTGAAAACCGGGTTTTTCCGCAACGCGGCGGCCTCCCCGTAAAGATCGAGAAACTCCTCGACCATGTATTCGAAGAAATACTCCTGCTCCCAGCGGTAGAGCGCCGCATCGAACGGCGGCATCAGATGGAAATCCTTGGCCGGCTTCGCGTAAAACAGCTTGTCCACCTGCTCGAACGCCATCCGGTAATACGGCAACCGCTCTTGGAACGGCCGGTCTTTGAGCGACAGCAAATCCACATCGCCCAAGTCCTCGACCAGCGCCACGCGGTATCTCGCGCGCTCGTGGATGATTTCCGGCACCCGCAATTTCGCCTGTTTCAAAAACAACGCCACCGGAATGAACTGCGAATTGTCCTCGCGCTCCTCCGTCCAGTGGATGCCGATGAACGGTTCGCGCGCCGGGGTTTTCACCCGCACGATCGTCCGTCCCGAGGCCCCGCGTTTGATCGGTTCCAGGGTGATGGGCACGGTCGGGTCCACTCCTAGGAATTGGCGGGCGGTGGAAAGGATCGCTTCGGTTGGCATGGGCGGGGGAAACTAGCTTGAAAAACCGCCCGTCTGCCAAGGGAAATCCGGTCCGTCACTCATCGTGGTGAAACCACAGCGTGACCAACAAGCCGATGCCCGTGCCCCAAAGCAGCCAGGAATTGGAGAAAAAATACGGATAAACCATCAGCGCCACCCCGATGACCCGCGGCTTCCAAAGATCGAGCTTGCGCCCGTAAATAAACGCGCCCCAGCCAAGCGTCCCGAAGATGAGCCCGGCCAGAATATTGTAGGGATTGAAGCTGAAGTTCATTCGGGTAATGCAGGCTAAAACATCCGGGCGAAATACCCAGCGCAAGTTTCACGAGGCATGCAGCGGACATATTTGACAGCACGACGGTGCAGAACGATCCGGCGTATCATTTCAAAGCGAGAGTTCGGCTTTCAGCGAGGCCAGATCGGTGAATGCTTCGCGGATGCCGGCCCGGCGGTCGGCATCCGCCTCGCGAAGGGCGGCGGCTTCCTCGTCGGTAACTTCTCCTCCTTCGAGAATCTCCTGAATCAGCAGGAACTCAGCCCACGGGATCAAGGCTGCCGCGGGCACCCCTTGCTCGTCCACGACGGTCTGGTGGGTAATGGTCATGGATGAATCCTACATGGATGATGCGAATCCGCCAATCCGGATTTCCAGCACCCGTCCCGCCGGGGCTGGATTTGAATATCGCGGACTCGCCGTATCTCCTTGTCCGCCGACCCACCGTCCGCTAAATGCGGATCGAACTTATG
>CAYXZE010000266.1:0-4075 GCA_964469395.1 uncultured Luteolibacter sp. | reverse complement strand
TGTAGCATGGGGGCGTGGAGACGCAGGCCAGCCATTGAACTCCGAAATCAAGAATCCCGTGTGCCGACCTTGTGCTGACAGGGGGAAGGCAACATCATCCTCTCGGTATGTCCACCGTTCGGGATGAGCTGATGTTGCTGAGAAAGGGAGACTGCGGGAAAGTGATCTGCGCCGCAACCGCCAAAAGCCATGCCGCGGTTGGCAACGACTGGCTTGCCGAACGCCTGGCGATGGGTCACGGTTCCTACGTGAGCAGCCTGGCCAACCGGATCCGCCGGGACAAAAAAGAACAGAATACCTTGAAGAAGCATGAGCAAATATGATGCTTCCACTCGGCTACATGGCAAAGCGCGTCGCAGCTCGACCCGAATGGCTGAAAGCTGACCGGGTGGAGGAGATCCTATCGCTATCATCGTGCAGTTCAGAGGACTTCGCGGACTGGATCGGCTATTGGAGACACAACGGTTACTGGCTTTTTGACAGTCCTTATGTCATTCAGGTTTTAGCTCGTGAGCACGGACTTGATCTCGGCGATTGTCGTTGGTTTTACTACGAAGGACATGAGACCGCCTACGATGATGATGCCCGGGAGTGGCTGCCTTATTCCCCTGATTCTAACTTTGCAACGTCAGTTCAGCCGCCGAAGGACAGCGTTTTGCGCGGATACGATATTGTGACTCATAGCTGCGGGAACTCGGCCGAGTGCTCACCCCTGTCTTGCAATCACATGGCAGAGAAGATTATCACCAATCGCCATTGCTTGCTGGATAGTTTCGAGGAGGCTTATCAGTTGACAGATGAGAGACGCTTTATTGACTGTGAGCCAGGTCCCTACCGAATTGTCGCTGTCTATGAGATCCCTCACCCTTCGCCCATCTAAGAGTGCGAATCGGGTCCCCGGGAGTAGCTGGCTTCCGGGTCCCACACCACCCTGCTTACGGCTCCTTGCACGGCGATTCCAATCAGACTCGGGCCTTGTGGCCAGTAGTGAAGAAGTAACCACCAAGTGACCGTCAAATGGCCGGGGCGGCGTTCTTCCCGCGTTTCGTGAAATACGCGCGCCACTCCACTTTGGCGGTCAGCGTCATGAGCAGGGCCAGCGTGGCCACCGCGCAAACCGTCAGCGTGATGCCCGTGAGCCCGTCGAAGAAAAACGACGCGCTGAACAACACCAGATAGGCGAGCTGCGCGGGCAGGGCAACCTTGAACAACTTGTTTCCGCCGACCGCCCTCAGGTAGCCGCTCACCAGTCCCAGCGAAGTCACCGTGGCGATCGCGAAGGCCGGATAGATCGGCATCAGATCCACCAGATAGGCGAACAGCAGGTGGAACGCGAAGAAACCGGCGGCCACGAAAAACACATGCATCGGATGCAGGGCAATGCCCCTGAGACCTCCGACGAGCAGCACGACCGTCACGAAAAACACCAGAGAGACCGGCGCGAAAAAGGCGATTCTCGCCGCCACCGGGCCGGCATTCAGCAGCTTCGGCATGTCCATGCCGATCGCCGGAACCGCCAGCACATCCGGATAGCTCCACGTCAGATCCCAGCCCTTGCCATCGGTCTTGCGATCGTCATCCCGGGGAGAGCCGGTGCCCACCGGGAAATTGATGTCGGTGAAATCGGTCCGCATCTTCAGAACGAATCCGGCGATGCGGCGCTTGTCGGGGAAATTGTAAACCCAACTGTCCGTGCCCCGCGTCTGATAGCCCGCGTGGAGGGTGACGCTGCCGGACGCCGGTAAAACCACCGCGCGGGTGGCCGCTCCGGACGCTCCGGGACGCGCTCCCTCCGCGCCATTCCCCCCTTCCAGCCTGAACTCGTAGCCCTCAAGTTTTTCCGCGCCCGCGGGCAATGGAAATGAAATGTAAACAGTCTGCGGGATGCGGGTCGGATTGGCGAACACATACTCCGCCTTGAATCCCACATCATAGGTCCGGTGGCGGAACAGGCCCCGTTGTTTCGGAACGGACTTCAAATCCACCCGCACATCCGAGGAGGCGGGCAACAGGGCCGCCCGGCCACCCGGCGCATTGGGCGTTTCATACCACGCTTCCGGATGGTTCTGCTCCAGCGCGGGATTCCAAACGCCCGCCACCTCGCGGGAAAGGGTTTGGGACGATTCCCGCGTGCGCTGCGACATGGCGGTGGCGAGGATGAACCAGGCAAAGGTCGTGGCTCCGACAATCGCCAGCGAGGCGAGCAAATGAGTGATTTTCATGAATTTGTTAGATAGGTTTTCGGGCGGATCAGTTCTTCAGGTTCGAACGTTGATAGAAAATTTTCGTTTCCGGCCGCTCGTCACGGCAGAGGTTTTTCCTGAGGGTGATGGTGGACGGCCGGTCGGACTCGCCCGACCGGATCAGATTGCCGTGGGTTTCTGCCTGATAGTTGGGCGGCAGTTCGATCTTCCAGTCCAGCGACCGGATAAACAGCGGGGTTTTCGGCAGGGCCAGATCCAGCACGCCCTCGACCGGTTCGATCGCGGCAGCCCGACCCGTGAACGAGCATGTGATCCGGGTCTTCTCGCCTGCGGCGGGCAGACTGACCTCGAGCTTGCCGTCACCGCGATTCACCGGCGTCACGGACTGGTCGTCGACCTTGCATGAAAGCAGCGCCATGTCTTTCGGCACGTCGAGAATCACGCCGAACATGCCGCGATGCTCCAAAACCATCGCGCCCTCGATCAGCATCGCCCCGTCCGGCTCCAGTTTCACCGTCCATGCCGCATGGCTCACCGTCGCATCGGCGGTCGGCACGACGGGTAGCGGATTCACCGCGAGTTCCGCCGTGGCGCCGGCTTCGATATGATGGCATGGCGTGTCGCCGAATTCCCCCGTGATCCGGGACGGCAGCCCTTTCGGCGGGAATGGCCCGGCCAATCCATCCGCCGCATACGTGAGTTCCGGCACGCCCGCCACGAAGAAGCGGGTGCGCGTGGCATCCGCGCCCGGTGCCGACGGCGCCTGAAGCTTCCAGCTCCGGTCCAGGGGGCGGCGAGGAAGTTGATAGAAAATGGCCGCCTCCCGCTCCAGCAGCCCCCGGGTTTTCCAATCCAGCCGCAGTTCCAGCGACCGGTCCGCCCCGCGGATGATTTTATGCCCGGCCAGATCATCTCCCGTCACCACCACCTCACGGGCATCCGCCGGTAACATCAGCGTCGCGGCCACCCCGGAACCCGCGGTGGCGGACGCGCGGCACTGGACCCGATAGATGAACTCGGCCTCTCCCGGCACGACCAGCGCCTGATGCTGCCAAGTCCATTCCGACGGTTCGGGCGGACGCCGTGCTTCGCGGGTTTCCTCGCCGCCCAGCATGCGGATTTCCAGCGGACCACCGGCGAGCGGCAGGGCGACCGTCTGGTTGGAGCCGATCATTTGTTCCCGCCCGGCGATTTTCAGGACCATGGAGGCATCCTCTCCCAGATCGCCCGTTTCAAAAATCGAGGCCGGGCATGGGGGAACCTTCAGCACCACGCCATTTGCGCCGGATACCGGCAGCAATCTCAAATCAAGAACCTGCGCTCCGGGCTTGTCCAGCACCTGACAGAGCATTTCTCCCTGGATGATTACCCGCGCCTCCAGCGGCTTCTGGTCCGCCACGGTCACGTCCCCGCCGACCAGCGGGACCTTCGCCAGATCATCCGCAAAGCTCGTCGTGCGGAACGCCGCATCCACCACCGGCTGTCCGTCCGCGATGGAAATCCGGAATCTGGCGGATAGAAGCGCGGGTTTGTTTCCGCCGGACGCGGGCTTGCGCGCGGCATCGGTGATCAGGGATTTCAATTCTCCGTAAGGCAATCTGACTTCCGCCTGATCCAGACCGGGGCCCGCCAATCCAAGCGGCGAGGCAAGCGCGGAAATCACTAACAGAGTGTGGAATTTGGACATGCGCCATCCAGTGATCCGCCGCATGAATCCCTGATGAAGGAATCATGAAATTCCAGTGCGAAACCGCTGCCGGAGCCTCAAAGTCTAACGGCAAGCCGGGTCTCCCGGGTCAGCGGGAATTCCTGGCTCACCGCGACGTGTGACCGCCGGTGAATGCCCACGAGCATCCCGACCGCCGCCAGAC
>CAYXZE010000265.1:0-4080 GCA_964469395.1 uncultured Luteolibacter sp. | reverse complement strand
TCCTAATATTGATACTCTCACATCGTAGTGCGGAAAGTTTGATTTGATTTTTTCTGCCACGACTAATCCTCCTTCTTTATCCCCTTCGGCAACGATGATGATGCGTGAAGATTTGTTTTTGCGTGATTTATCAAGACGTTTCATAGTAGCATCGTAATCTACTTCCAGTTCCGGAATAAGAACAGCTTCTGCTCCTGTACTAATACCTGATCGTAAAGCAATTAAGCCAGAGTCACGCCCCATTACTTCCACAACAAACAGACGATCATGAGATTCTGCGGTATCTCTAATTTTGTCTACAGCATCTACTACTGTATTGATCGCTGTGTCGTAACCAATAGTGAAATCTGTACCTGCTAGATCATTATCGATCGTACCCGGCATACCCATTATCGGAATATCAAATTCTTCTATGAATTTAGAAGCTCCTGTAAAAGTACCATCCCCGCCAATTACCACAAGGGCATCGATATCCAGCTTTTTGATATTTTCGTATGCTTGCTTGCGGCCTTCGTAGGTTCTGAATTCTTCACTTCTAGCTGTTTTCAATACCGTGCCACCACGTTGGATGATATTGG
Source organism: uncultured Luteolibacter sp. (assembly GCA_964469395.1). Lineage (GTDB taxonomy): Bacteria > Verrucomicrobiota > Verrucomicrobiia > Verrucomicrobiales > Akkermansiaceae > Luteolibacter. Next base: position 3,502 of record CAYXZE010000265.1, on the reverse strand, counting down.
CAACAGATTTGGCGTCCATGGGAATTATTTCGCCGTTTACCAATCCATCGTACCCTCTCCTTATTCCAAAAACATTTAATCCGTGATATATTCCTGTTCTTACCACAGCACGGATGCCCGCATTCATACCCGGTGCATCTCCTCCTGATGTTAAAACTGCTATATTTTTTATGTTACTCATATCTTCAAACTTAGATAAAATGCTTTGCATTCACGAACCGAACGTAGTGAGTTCATTTATGCCATTAAAAACAAATATAAATGAATAATACCTAATAGAAAAAATACCACTCGTAATTTGCTTTTATCTGCAATATAATTGCAACAAGGTCTATACAATTATTTCGTTGCTTTATAAGCATCAATTCCAGACTGTAGGTATTCTGCGTATTTATCGATATCGTAATTTGCTCCGCTGGAGGGAACAAGAAGCTCTCCTTCATTATTTACTATAGCATATAAAGGCTGTGAATTACTGTGAAATTGACTGATTTGAAAATCCGTATTCTTTTTTCCAACCGTATTTATTTTTTTCCCGGTTTGAGTCGACACATATTGTTCCGATTCTGGAAGTTTCAAGTCATGTTCATCTACATATAATTCCACCAAAATAAACTCTTTATTGATGAGGTCTTTTACTTTCTGATTTGACCATACGCCTGCTTCCATTTTACGGCAATTAACACAGGTCCACCCTGTAAAATCGATCAGCAAAGGTTTTTGCTGTTCTTGTGCCGCCGCTAAAGCTTCATCGTAGTCGTAATAGGGATCAAACCCTTTTATAGTAGCCCGGCTGTGAAAATGGGTATAATGTTTTCTATTAGCAGCATCTGTATGCTGACTGGTGCCTGTTCCAACTCCTGCAGATACATCGAAATCCTGTGTGCCGATCGGCGGAAGGAAGGCGGCTATTGATTTCAAGGGTGCTCCCCATAGCCCGGGTACCATGTACACAACGAATGAGAATACAATAATAGTTAGCATAGTGCGCGGAACTGATAAATATTGCAAGGGACTATCATGTGCAAATCTGATTTTACCGATTAAATACAAGCCCAGTAAACCAAATATTACAATCCAAAGGGAGAGGAAAACTTCGCGGTCAAGCAGCTGCCAGTTGTAGGCTAGATCCACATTTGATAAGAATTTCAATGCCAATGCCAGCTCCAGGAACCCTAAAACAACTTTTACACTATTCAACCAGCCACCTGATTTGGGCAACGATTTAAGCATAGAAGGAAACATTGCAAATAGTACAAATGGAATAGCTAATGCTAATGAAAAGCCAAACATGCCAATTGCAGGGCCTAAACGTTCACCTTTTGTAGCAGCTTCAACCAACAGGGTACCTATGATAGGTCCTGTACAGGAGAATGATACGACGGCAAGACTGGCTGACATAAAGAATAGGCCTAATAGCCCTCCTTTGTCTGAATTGGAATCTATTTTATTAACAAAGGCACTTGGTAACGTAATTTCAAAAGCACCAAAAAATGATGCTGCGAAAATGACAAGAAGTAGAAAGAACAGGAAATTGAATACACCATTCGTAGAAATCTGATTCATGGCCTCTGCACCAAAAGTTATGGTAATGAGCATACCTAGGGCTACATAGATAACTATGATAAAGACGCCGTATAATAAGGCTTGTGTTACTGCCTGCGCTTTGCTGCCGGATTTTTTCGTAAAAAAACTTACGGTCAAAGGTACCATTGGGAAAATACAGGGCATTAAAAATGCTGCAAAACCTCCGATCAAGCCGGCTATAAAGATACCCCAAAGAGATTCGCCTTTTTCGGTTGTGTTTTGTTGTGAAACTGTTTCTGTCTCGTTAGGCGTAACATTTTGACTGCCAGTATCTGTGCCATCCGAAAAAACGACATTTTCCAGTGTATCAGCAAGGGAGATTTCCTCGGAAACGGTACCGTCGGTAAATTCAATATCACCAAAAGACAGAAGCGTGTCCTCCTGGGCGAATGAAAGTGTAAATGAAGTAGCGAATACAGTAAACGCAAGTAATATAAGATGCTTGTAAATTTTCATGGGTGAAAAATAAAATTAGGTAAAATTAAAAAAAGGCAGTATTAAACTGCCTTTTTTTAATCCATTAGAGTCATAATTATTTTATTGTGACTGTAAAATTATATTCATCAGGAGGAAGACATTGTGTTTTATCACAAGCCATAAACTCTACTGTTCCGCTCACCGAAGTTGGTTTCGAAGTATTTAATTTTACTTTTTGCTGAAATACGACTTCTGTACTAAAATAAGGTACATTCATTTTGAATACGTCTTCGAATTTTGTTTTTGGCTGTGGTTCTATTGTCTTACCATTCAATGTAAAATCTTTAGAAGCTTTATACGTAAAGGAAGTAGGAAGAGGCCCACCTTCTTCTACAGCTTGAGAGTATATGTTCCAACCTTCTTGAATGGTTGCTTTAATAAATACCACGGCTTCTTTACTGTTCAGTTTTTTTGAAGCTACAGACCATTTTACCGGATTGTGGATTTGAGCGAATGCTCCAGTTATTGTTAACAAAACAGCAACGATAAGTAAGCTAAATTTTTTCATAATCATTTTTTTATTTTTTATTTAAATCTTAATTCTAAGACACTGTATAAACGTAAAAGTTTAATGCTAAATTACATTTAAGCATATTTATCAGCAAGTAATTTTTTTGTTATAGCTGATATGTTATATCTTTTAGGTCGTATTTTGTTTTTTTCTGTTTGCATTCCACTTCCAATAATCCATCTTTCCCTACTTGTACTATCCGGGCTTCTATCGTCTTTCCCTTTACCGTAAAAAAAGCGTCTAGGTCTCTTCGAAATAAAAGCTGATTGTAATGGGCTAATAATTCGTCGTATTGCTCTTTTAATAGCATCTCATTGTAATATTTTAGTTTAGCTTGAATCTCGGTCACTAGAGACAATATTGTCGTTTGCAATGGTGGATTTTCTTTAAGGAGCGATGTCGTTTTAAATGAGATTTCTGAAGGAAATTGGGATTGAAATACATTCAATCCTATTCCTATGATGGCATGTTTGATCCGTGAATGTGAAATTTTATTTTCTATCAATATTCCTCCAGCTTTTTTGTTGCCGATCATGATGTCATTTGGCCACTTGATGTTAGTTTGCCCAGAGGTGTGTGTAGCCACTATGTCATAAACAGCTAAACTTGATATGATTGTCAAATAGAATTGTTTTTGAGGGGTTAACTTCTGAGGGAATAAAATAAAGCTCGCTGTTAAACTTTCTCCCGGTTGATCAATCCAAGTTGTACCACGTTGTCCTTTACCTGCCGTTTGTTTCATTGCCATAATGGCAGTGTATTCTTCTAGTGGCGTGAAATTTGACAATAATTGTTTTAAATAATCATTTGTAGAAGCGGTTTCAGCTAGAACAATTATGTTCTGAGCGTTAGAATGTCCGAAAAATGTGTTATTTTGCAAAAGAATAATGTTTAAATGAATTAATAACGCTATAATAATTCTTAATG
>CAYXZE010000264.1:0-4106 GCA_964469395.1 uncultured Luteolibacter sp. | reverse complement strand
CGCGCTGGGCGGCTTCCAGCGGCGTGCGGGACAGCAGTTCCGCCATGCCGAGCACACCGTTCATGGGCGTGCGGATTTCGTGACTCATGTTCGCGAGGAAGGAGGACTTGGCTTGGTTAGCCGATTCGGCGATCTCCTTGGCACGCTGCAGCTCATCTTCCTCCTGGCGCTTGCGGACCAAGGTGCTGTGGGCGATCTGCAAGGCAGCGTTACGCAAAAGATCGGATTCGCCGGATACGGCCTCGTCCTCGATTTGTGCCAGCCTGAAGACATGGCCGACCACGCCGCGTTCCCACCAGACTCGGATGCCACGGCCAAACTTGATATAGGTGTGGACGGGCGGCAGTTTGGATCCCGGGAAACCCGGTGCCCGCGCGCATGCCGGTGACGCCTCCAAAATCGCCGCGGCACTCATGCCGACGCGCAACTCAACTTCTGGAAATTCTTCGGAAAAACCCGTATCCCAATCAAGGAGAGCACCGTGCCCGTCAAACAGAGCGAAACTGAACGGGCGACTCATGGCGGGCTCATGGAATGCGATTGTCTGCTGAACCGCGCGGTCAGAGCCCCAGTTTTTCCGAGGCCAACCGGGTGCCCTCGACTCGGGCTCGGATTTTTGCGAAGGCGATTTCACGGCTAGTGGTGGTGTCGTCGCAGAAGGGTGAAAAACCGCAGTCATCGGTGCTGCCTAACTGTCCGACCGGGATGTGGTTTGCGGCTTCGAGTAGCAAGTCGCGGACTTCGAGCGGGCTTTCAACCCGGGGGTTGATGACATCGATGACGCCGATGAAGGCGCGCTGGCCCGGCTTGAGATAACGACCGATGACGCGCAGGGCCCGGGTGCGATCCTTTTCCCCGGCTACGGCGATGTAGAAACTGCCGACCATGGTCTCGAACAGGCTCGGCAAAAGTTCGGCGTAATCCACCTCGGCGCTATGGGTGCAGTCCAAGTCGCTTCCGGGGCAGGTGTGAATGCCGATTCGTGACCGCTCTTGAGGGGTAAAGCGCGACAGGACCAGATTATTGAGTTCTATAAAACCGTTCAGAAGGCCTCCACTGGGGTCGAGTTTGACCGAGAGCCGGCCCTCTGTGAAATCAATCTGAATCTTGGCCGCACCGGCGGCGAAACACCCCCGAATCTCCTTCTCTTGCTCTCCGATCAGGTCGTTGATGAAGGCTTCCCGAGGATAATCCAACAGGCCTTGGGCCGGATAGAAAAGGCTGAGGGCGGAAGGCGAGATGATCGCCTGCTTGTAGGGGGCGCTGCTGTGGCGACGGGCGGCGGGAATGCTCTCGTGGGCGTAGCGGGCGAACCGGAAGGGACCCCGGGTGAGGCGCGGCAACTGGCGGACATGGCCGTCGGAGAAGGGAATGAGGAAGCCGTCGGAGGCGAGGGTGGGCAGGCCCTCCACGGCATAGGTGGCGAAATTATGGGTTTTGCGCTGCTCGCCATCACCATAGATGGGGGAACCGGTGGCGGCCAAGGCGGCCATGGTCTCGCGCACCGCCTCTTCATACAATGGCTCGATCTCAAGGGCCGTCATCTCCCCCGCGTCAACGCGCGTCAATGCTTGGATGAGGGCGGGTGTGCGCGGGATGCTGCCTATGGATTCGGTAGGGATCATGGAATCTCAGAAAAAATGGTTGGCCCATGTCAGGTTTCGGATGCCTGGATGGGGGGAATGAAGTTTCACGAGGTCGTGACACCCTGTGGATAACGATGGCGTATCTCGGGCCGGGCGTCACGACAAAAACAGCCTTCACGCGCGGAGAACCAGCACTTGGGAGAAAGCCAACCGCAGATCAACAAGATAGACACAGATGATGAGGATGATGAACGGCATATCATCATTATTCCCGAGCGCTCCCCGGGCTTTTCGCGCCTGTTATTTCTGCTTGAGGCGGCATGCCATTCCTGCGAGAGTCGAAAAATCCGGCATCCAGCCACCTTCATCCGCCAGCTATTTTTCCCCATCAAACATGACCGCCGAAGACTTTGACGAGGATTTCCTCCAGCAACTCCGCGAGGCTTTCGCCATCGAGGCGAACGAACTCTTGCAGTCCATGACGAAAGGGCTGCTGGAACTTGAGAGCCTCCCCGAACCCGCAAGGCGGACGGAAATCGTGGGAACGATTTTCCGCGACGCCCACAGCCTGAAGGGCGCGGCCGGCTCGGTCAGCCGCAGCGACATCGAGTCGGTCAGCCGCGCGCTCGAAGCCGTCTTCGCCCCATGGAAAACATCCGCCGCCACGCCTCCGCCGGAGACATTCACCCTGCTCAAGCGCGCGGTGGATTTTCTGGGCGACTTGCTGCAGGCACCCGGCGCGGACACCAATCCAATCCTGGTCGCGCAGCTCGTTCAGGAATTAACGACCGCAACTTCAGCCCCCGGCTAAAAAATCGGCGAGTCCGGGAAAAAGATCCGCTGCACCGCCCAAGCGAGGCCCGCCAGCGCGACCAGCACCGAACCGACCGCCTGCACCTGCACGGTCCATTTCCTGAACAGCCACAACACGCCGAACGCGACGGCCAGCAGAGTGACCTGCGCCAGCTCCACGCCGACATTGAAGCCGACGAGCGGCCCGGTGAGCTGGCTGCGGGGGATTCCCTTCAGCTTGTCGGCGATGGAACTTGCGAAGCCCAGACCATGGATCAGGCCGAAGGCGAAAATGAGAATCATCCGCTGCTTGCCGAGCTTGCGGGTGAACAAATTCTCAATCCCGATCCAAGCGATGCTGATGGCGATGAGCACCTCCACCGGACTCTGAATCCCCCACACTTGATCGGGAATCCTGACCACGGCGAACACCGAAAGCGCCAGCGTGACCGAGTGCGCGAGCGTGAACAGCAGCGACTGCCCCAACAAGGCGCGCCAACTCGGCACCAGCAGGAACAACCCGAGAATGAACAGCATGTGGTCCCGGCCCTCCGGCAGCACATGGCGGAATCCCAGTTGCAGCCAGCCACCGGTTAGTGGCGTTTTAATCGGCAGGTAGCCGCCGGTATCCGTTTGATTCAACAGCATGAGAGTGCCGCCGGGCACGGCGCTGAGAATCCTCGCATCCTCGTCATCCTCGATGAGAACGATGAGCTCCGTCTCCTGCTCGCCCACCCAGTGCACCTGGAGTTCGCCAGCACCGGGCCGCGCGTCCATCACGATGCGGGTGGTGATCAGCGCGATGTCCCCGGCTTCGGGCGGCAATTGGAAAGGTTGCTTTTCAAAATCCGGAAACTCGATGCGCCACGGCACTTCCTGATCGGCGAAACGGAAACGAATGAGCTTTCTCAACGTGGCTTCCGTTTCCTTGCGAATCCGCGCGAACTCCTCCGGCGGATATTTCATCGCCGCCTCGCGGCTGATAGGCAGCCCGCCCAGCACATAGCGGGTTTCCGGCAGCATGTTCGCGATGTCCATTTCCCCGAGCAACTGCCACTGGTTGGCGTCTTTTTGAAATTCCAGTTCGATCGATGCCACTTGGTGGGCGTTGAGAAACGGGGAGGATGCCGCGAGAAACAGCAGGCAGGTGAAAAAGCGGATGAAGTGCATACAGAAGGAAATCTGCCGCTACACTTAGGCGCGCCGCGGGGATTTGGCGACCCATTTCCACGAATTCCCAACGTTTTCCGGGGCCGAAATTTCCGAAAACTCGCCTCTTTACAAGGTAGTAAGCGCCCCCCATAGTCCCGCGCCCATGACTTTCGCTGCGATTCCCTGGCTCTCAATTAGCATCAATCTCCTGCTGGTGATCTTCGTGATCGTCTGCTTTTTGATGACCCTGCTCATTCTCATGCAACGTCCGAAACAGGAAGGACTGGGCGCGGCCTTCGGCGGAGGCGTCACCGACCAGGTCTTCGGAGCTCGCACCACCAACGTCCTGCAAAAGGGCACCGTCTATCTCGGCTCGCTGTTTTTCATCCTCAGCCTCACCCTCGCCGTCCTCATCGGCCAACAAAACAAGGTCGTCAAAACGGTGACCGCCGCCGATACCGCCCCCACGGCGGAAGAGGCGAAAACCGAAACTCCGCCAGCCGAAGCCGCCCCGGAATCATCACTCAGCGACGAACTCCCCAAGGAAACCCCGGCTCCCGCCGAAACTCCCAAACC
>CAYXZE010000263.1:0-4112 GCA_964469395.1 uncultured Luteolibacter sp. | reverse complement strand
CCTCAAATGCCCGATCGCCTCGCGCAGATCCCCGGCGGTGACGGTGTTGATCACCTTGGCGCTGCCGAGGGCGTCGAGCACCACGAAGCGGATGGCTCCGGCGGAGAATTTTTTGTCGTGGGAGAGTTTTTCCATCACCGTATCCGTGGTGATTTCCGCGGGAAGAACGAGCGGCAGGTGATATTTTTCCAATAAATGAATGGTCTTCGCGCTGTCGGCGGGAGCGAGTCCGGCGTGGCGTTCTGATAGAAAGAGGGCGGCGCGGATGCCCAGCGAGACGGCCTCGCCGTGCAGCATCTGGCCGTAGGGCACCGAGGCCTCGATGCCGTGGCCGATGGTGTGGCCGAAGTTGAGCAGGGCGCGGATGTCGTGGGTCTCGTGCTCGTCGGCTTCCACCACGCGGGCCTTGATGGCGATGTTGCGCGCGATGAGGTCGGCCGGGACGTTGCGACCGGCGGGGTCGAAGGCGGCGAGATCGTCCAGCATGGCGGCGTCGCGGATGGCGGCGTGCTTGATGGCCTCGGCGAAGCCCTCGCGGAATTCGCGGTCGGGCAGGGTCCGCAGGGTTTCGGGATCGACGAGAACCAGCCGCGGCTGATGAAAGGCTCCGAGTAGGTTTTTTCCCTCGCCCACGTTCACGCCGGTTTTGCCGCCGACGGAGGAATCGACCTGCGCGACGATGGTGGTCGGCACTTGGACGAAGGGGATTCCGCGATAGAAAATGGCGGCGACGAATCCGGCCAGATCGCCGACGACTCCGCCGCCCAGCGCGATGACCAGCGATTTCCGGTCGTGGCCGGCGCGGATCATTTCCCGGCAGAGTGTTTCGGCGTGGGGCATCGACTTCGAGGCCTCGCCCGCTGGTACGGTGTGGAGGGTGGGCTTGAAGCCGGCGGCTTCGAGTGAGGAAATCAAGGCTCCCGCGTGCAGCCGCGCCACGGTTTCGTCGCTGATGATCGCCGCCCGTAATCCGGCAAGCCCGGCATTTTTCAAGGCTTCACCGGCTTGGGCGAGCAGGCCCGGTTCGACATGGACAGGGTAGGCGCGGTCGGCGAGATCAACGTGGACGGTTGGCATGCGCGGGAGCATGAAACAAGGGGGGCGCATGTCCAGCGTTGAGGAGGGGGAACGGTCAACCCGGGTTGACCGAAGATCGACCCTCCATATGCGGATTGCCCTTCAGCCGGTTCACTGATTCTTTCGCCACATGGAAATCCGCAAGCATGCTCAGCAAGTTCCGTTCACGACCAAGGATGGCTCGACGATTCGCAGTCTGTTGGATTTGTCCAACGCGCCGGTGAGAAATCAAAGTCTGGCGGAGGCGACCTTGCCCGCAGGGGCGGAAACCGAGCGCCATTATCACCGGTTGAGCGAGGAAATCTATTACCTCACGGCTGGACGCGGAGTTATGGAGATCGATGGTGTTGTGCGCGAGGTGGAGTCTGGCGATGCGATTCTCATTCCGCCGGGAGCGTGGCATCAGATCCGCGCCATCGAGCCGCTGGCGTTTCTCTGCTGCTGCGCGCCGCCGTATGCGCATGAGGACACTTATTTCATGTGAGGCGTCACGGGCGCATGTCCAGCGTTGAGGAGGGGGAACGGTCAACCCGGGTCGGTCGAAGTCCGCCCCTCCTCGGGGCCTGTTAGTCTTTCAGCGACGGCACGGCCACATTCGGGTCGGTGTCCGCGGCGTAATCGACACCGCTGAGGCCGAAGCCGAAGAGCCGGAGGAAACTCGATTGATAGCCTTCGAAGTCGCCGAATTCGGCGAGGTTTTCCGTGTTCACTTCATTCCAGCGCTTGCCGACGATTTCCTGGATGTGCGGGGCCATTTCCCAATCGTCCACGCGGATGCGGCCGGCTTCGTCGGGTTGCGGGTTGCCATTGTAGAGGCGCTCGCGGAGGAGGCGGTCCATTTGCTCGATGCAATCCTCGTGCGTGCCGTCGGCCTTCATGGCTTTGTAGAGCAGGGAAATGTAAAGCGGGACGACCGGAATGGCGGAGCTGGCCTGGGTGACGAGCGCCTTGTTGACGGAAACCCAGGCCTTGCCGTGAAGCGGGGCGAGTTTTTCATCGAGGGCGCGTTGCACGCGCTCGAGGTCTTCCTTGGCGCGGCCGATGGTGCCGTCTTTGTAAATCGGCCAGGTGACTTCCGGCCCGATGTAGGAGTAGGCGACCGTTTGCACGCCATCCGCGAGCACGCCGGCTTCCAGCAGCGCGTGGGTCCACAGTTCCCAATCCTCTCCGCCCATGACGGCGACGGTTTGCGGGATGTCATCGCCCTCGGCGGGTTCGATGGTGACCTCGTTGACGACGCCGGTGGTGGTGTTGAGGTTCTTGTTGGTATAGCTGGTGCCGATGGGCTTGAGCACGGATTTGTAAACCTCGCCGGATTTCGGGTCGGTGCGGCGGGGGGAGGCGAGGCTGTAAACGACGAGATCGACCTGGCCGAGATCCGCCTTGATGGCGGCGATGACTTCGGTTTTCACGGCGTCGGAAAACGCGTCGCCATTGAAAGAGCGGGCGTAGAGACCGGCGGCGGCGGCTTCTTTTTCAAAGGCGGCGGAGTTATACCAACCGGCGGTGCCGCATTTGTCGGCTTCGGCGGGTTTTTCGAAAAACACGCCGATGGTGGCGGCATTCGAGCCGAACGCGGCGGCGATCCGCGAGGAAAGGCCGTAACCGGTGGACGAGCCGATCACCAGCACCTTTTTCGGGCCGTTCTCAATCGGGCCGCGGGCTTTTACCACGGCGATTTGCTCGGCGACATGTTTGGCGCAGCCTTCCGGGTGCGCGGTGGTGCAGATGAATCCACGGATTTTCGGTGCAATGATCATATCGAGGCGGAGGGTATCGCCCGCGGCCGGGGTGGCAACTGTTTTTGCGGCGGTGGGTTTGGGCGCGATTTGTGGATTTTCCCGATGGCCAGTCCGCCGGAAACTGCTACGGGTAGCCGCGCATGCAGTGGTATTATTCAAAAAACGGCACCCAGTTCGGCCCGGTCGAGGAGAGCGAACTCCGCGCGAAGCTTGCCGCCGGTGAAATTTCTCCAGTCGATCTGGTGTGGAAAGACGGCATGCCGGATTGGCTGCCGGCGGCCAGGGTCGCGGAGTTGGCGCTTTCGGCATTTCCCGCCGTGCCGACGGGAAATTCTCAAGGCGCTGCGGGAAATTCGCCGTATGTGCCGCCAGTCCATGTGGGGGGCGGTGGACTCGTGCCTGCGCCGACTTCCGGGCTGGCGATTGCCAGCTTGGTCTGCGGGATCATGGGGTTGGTTACCTGTCTGTTTTTGCCCGGGATCCCGGCGGTGATTTGCGGGCACTTGGCCTTGAATCGCATGGCGATGCCTGGTGTGCGTATGGAAGGACGCGGCATGGCAATCGCAGGGCTGATCATGGGGTATTTGTCGGTTTTGATCGTGGTAGGTTTCTTGATTGTGATCATTATCGGGGTGATCGCAGGAGCTGGCAACGGTCATGCGTCGTGATCGGGCAGGGTGGGTGATTGTCGGAGTGCTGGTGCTTGCCTGCGCGGCATTTCAACTTCGCCAAAGCGGCTCCAGCGGCTTGCCCTGGCTGCCCTCATGCATGTTGCATAAATTCACCGGCCTGCACTGTCCGGGGTGCGGCATGACCCGGGCGGCTTACGCGACCCTGCACGGACGGTTGCTTGACGCGTTTCGGTTCAATCCGGTCGGGATGATCCTGCTGCCGCTGGCCTGCATCGGTCTCGGGCTGGAGATTCTCGGCTGGGTTCGGGGAAAACCGCTGCCGTTCCGCCTTAAAGTCGGGACGCGAGGTGCCTTGGTCATTCTTTGGATCGTCGTCGGCTTTTGGATTTTGAGAAATCTGCCGTGGTGGCCGTTCACGCTGCTGGCTCCTCAGGGGTGAGGTTTTTTCAGCCGCAAAGAGGCGCGAGAAAACGCAAAAAATGAAGATGGGGGAGGGGGCTTTGAAAGGAGCAGGCCACGGGCACGCGAAGTCGCATGGAGCGGCGGAGTCCGTCCGCCGTGTCCATGGAAAAGCCAATGAGGCGAGCAAGGCGCTTTCCATTGGCGTCCCATGGTCGGGGCGATCGGATATCGCCCCTCCTTGACGCGCTCCAAGGAGCGG
>CAYXZE010000262.1:0-4131 GCA_964469395.1 uncultured Luteolibacter sp. | reverse complement strand
CGCCGCTACAGCGCATCTGTCGTAGACGCGAATGGAAAGTCAATGAGGAGCTTCGCACATTGGATGGCTCGGCATTCTCCAGCACCACATGAGTGTGGTGCCTCCTTACCCGCTACCGCGGACATCCCAATTTCCAATCCCTGTTTCCTTCGTTCAACCCCATTTCGGGTTAAGCGCAGGCGGCGTCGGCGATCCGCAGGCCGTCCATGGCGGCGCTGACGATGCCGCCGGCATAGCCCGCGCCCTCGCCGCAGGGGTAGAGTCCGGCCACTTGCGGGTGTTCCAGAGTGTCGTCCCGGCGGGGGATTCTAACGGGTGAGCTGGTCCGGGTCTCGAATCCTAACAAAAGCGCCTCCTCGGAAATGTAGCCGTGCATCTGGCGGCCGAACAATTGCAGGCCCTCGCGCATGCGGCTGGTGATCCAAGTCGGCAGCAGTTGGTGCAGCGGCGCGGATTTCATGCCGGGGAAATAACTGGTTTCCGGCAGGGTGGAGGAGATTTTTCCGGTGAGGTAGTCGGTGACGCGCTGGCCCGGCGCGACCTGCCCGCCGCCTCCGGCCTGCTTGGCGGTGCGTTCGAGTTCCTTTTGGAAAACCAATCCGGCGAGCACGCCGTGTTCTTTCACGAGTGGCTTGAGATCTTCCGGCTCGACGGTGGCGACCATGCCGGAGTTGGCGAACGGCGAGTCGCGGCGCGAGAGGCTCATGCCATTGACGACGACCTCGTCATTCTCGGTGGCCGCCGGGACGATCCAGCCGCCGGGACACATGCAGAAGGAATGCACGCCGCGACCGCGGATCTTGGTGGCCAGCCGGTAGCGCGCGGCGGGCAGCAGGCGCGGGCGTTCCTGGCCGAAATTGAGATGATACTGGGTGCGGTCGATGAACGGCTGCGGGTGCTCGATGCGGAAGCCCACGGCGAAGGGCTTGGGTTCTAACAAAATATTCCTCGCCGCGAGCAGACGGTAGATGTCGCGGGCGGAATGGCCGGTCGCGAGGATGACCGATTCCGCGAGGATTTCCTCGCCGCCGGCGGTGACCACGCCGTGGACCTGGCCGGCACTGATGAGGAAATCGACAACCTTGGTCTGGAATCTAACTTCCCCGCCGGCGGCGATGATCGAGCTGCGGATCGCCTTGACGACGTTGGGCAGCAGGTTGGAGCCGATGTGCGGGTGGGCGTCGGTGAGGATTTCCTCCGGCGCGCCGTGGGCGACGAGCACTTCGTAAACCTTGGCGACCGGGCCGCGCTTGGTGGCGCGGGTGTAGAGTTTTCCGTCCGAGAAGGTGCCCGCGCCGCCCTCGCCGAAGCAGTAGTTGGACTCCTCGATGACCCGGCCCTCGCGCAGCAGGGGAGCGAGGTCGAAGCGGCGGGCGCTGGCGTCCTTGCCGCGTTCTAACAGAATCGGCTTCAGCCCGTTTTCAAGACAGCGCAGCGCCGCGAACAATCCGGCGGGACCGCAGCCGACGATGATGACCGGCCGCGCGTCCGGTGGCAGCGGGGGCGCGGTCCAGTGCGGCGTCGGGTCCGGGGGCAGGGGAGCGTCCAGCGAGACGTCGAGGCGGAGCTGCACTTTCACCGCGCGCTGGCGGGCGTCGATGGAATGCTTGCGGAGCTTGACGCCGCCGATGCGGCTGGCCGGGATGCCGAGCTTGAGCGCGGCGGCCTGGCGTCTGGCGGAATCGTCCTCGGATTTTTCCAAGGGCAGGACGACATCGACGGTTTCTATCAGCGGTTCCACGGAGTTTTCAAAAAAAGGTAATTAACCGCGGATCGAGCGTTTTTGGCCCGCGTCATCGACACTGACGAAGGTGACGCGGGTTGAGAAAACGGGGAGTTTTCCGGCCCGCTCGTCGAAGACCTTCACGGAGTAAGTGGTGCTGGTCGTGCCCTCGCGTTCGCGCTCGCAGCAGATTTTCAGGATCGTGCCGTCGCGCACGCTGTGGCGGAATTCCACGGTATCCATCGCCACGGTGACGAACTGGCAGTGCGGGTAGTCGAGGCTGGCGGCGATCCATGACGCCTCGTCGATCCAGGCGAGCAGGCGGCCACCGAACAGGAAGCCGTAATGATTCAAATCCCCGGGCAGGACCAGTCGGTGCGTTTCCATGATTTCACCAGCGGCGGCGTCTGTCTTCCTGGCAAAAGACCGCATCGAGGGAGTAACGGCCGGCACCCGCCAGAATGATCGCGATCATCGGGATCAGATACATCAGCGACAGTTCCTTGGTTTCGATGAGATTGGGCGAGTTCTTGAGAAACCACGGCGCGGCGCCGTTTCTGCCGAATGAGGCGACCACCATGGCAAATCCTAACAAGAATGCGGCGTGGCGGGTGGCGAGACCGAGGATGATGAATCCGGCGGCGACCACTTCCGCGCCGATGCAGGCCGTCAGGCAGACCGTGGGCCAGTGGATCGGGAGGAACTCCGATTGAATCGGAAGAAAATCCGGCACGTAGAAGAACTGCTTGAGTCTGGCGAAATCCAGAATTTTCGGAATGCCGTGGCCGAAGAGCATCATCGAACCCACCATCACCCGCAGCGCGAGGATGCCGAGCGACGCGCCGCTGTCGCGGGTTCCGCAGTCAAAGAAGAATTTTTTCATGAAGGAGATGATCCGGGTGCGGATTTCGCGGAAATGGTGATCCGCTTGAGACGATCGTCACCCTGCGGCGAATGGGAGACGATTTGCGGATCATCGACGAGGATATTGTAAACCAAGCGGCGGTAATAGGCATTGAGCGGTCGCATTTGGAACGGTTTGCCGCTGGTTTTGACCCGCTCGGCGATGCCCTTGATCTCTTCGCGGAGCTGGTCTTCCTGGATCGAGCGGAAATGTTCGCAATCCACCTTGATGCGCTCGGCCTTGGGATGGTGGCGGCGGATGATGCGGTTGACGAGGTATTGAATGTCGTCGAGGCGGTCGCCCTCCTTGCCGATGAGCGCCTGGCTTTCGCCGGAGTGGATTTGCAGGCAGGGGCCGTCCGGGGTTTCCTGGAGTTCGATCGACGCCGTGAACCCGAGGTGCCCGAGCATGGTATCGAGAATCTTCGTCGCTGATTCCACCGTTGTCATGGCGTGAGTCTAATGACATCGCCCGCCGGGTCAATCATCCCGGGCTTGTTTGTGGAAATGGCCGGCGATTTCTCCGGCGTAGGTTTCGAGTCGCTGGATTTCCTCCGCGCCGAACTCATGGGGCGCGAATTTACCGATGCCCAGCGTGCCCAAGACCTCGCCGGAAGTTCCGCTAAGGACGGGCACGGCGATGGAGCCTGACACGCCGGTTTTCCGCGCGTCGGGCTTGGCGACGCCACCGAGGTCCTGCTGGAGGTTGCAGAGTTCCACCGGTTCCTTGCGTTCTGCCGCGGCTCCGGCGATGCCTTTGCCGAAGGGGATGGATGAAATTTTATCCAGCAGGCTGTCCGGCACGCCGATTTGGCAGACGAGTTCGAGAGTGGCGCGATCCGCCGTCGCGCGGTGGATGGTGCCGGTCTGGCAGCCGAAATTTTTCAAAATCGTGGCGAGCAGTTCATTCCAATCGGCGGGATTCGTCATGGCGGCAGGAAATATCACGGGTCAGGCGGTCCGTCACCCTTTCCTGGGATTTTCTTGTCAGTTGACCTCGTTGGCGTGGTTCCCTAGTTTTCCGCCGATTCCGTTTTTTACATTATGAAAGCACCCATTACCGTCTCCATCACCGGCGCGGCTGGCCAAATCGGCTATGCCCTGCTGTTCCGCATCGCTTCCGGCTTCGTCTTCGGTCCCGACCAGCCGGTCAACCTGCGGCTGATTGAAATCGAGCCCGGCATGCCCGCGCTTGAGGGCGTCATCATGGAGCTTGATGACTGCGCTTTCCCGCTGCTCAACGAAGTGGTCGGCACCGCTGATCTCGATGTCGGCTTCAAGGACGCCAACTGGTGTCTTCTCGTCGGTTCCGTGCCGCGCAAGGCCGGGATGGAACGCGGCGACCTGCTCGGCATCAACGGCAAGATCTTCACCGGCCAGGGCCAGGCCATCGCCCGCAACGCCGCTTCCGACATCCGCACCCTCGTCGTAGGCAATCCCTGCAACACCAACGCCCTCATCGCCGCCGCCAACGCCGGCGACGTGCCGAAGGACCGCTTCTTCGC
>CAYXZE010000261.1:0-4136 GCA_964469395.1 uncultured Luteolibacter sp. | reverse complement strand
GGTGAGTTGGCTGACTTCAAATTCTTTCAGTAAAATCAGTCAAAATCAGCGCAATCAGTGGTTAAATCGCGCCGTCAGCATCCTTGTCATTTTCCCATCTAAAATAACTCAATCACGAAGCGCATCCCGTCCAGCCGAAGGTGTTCCGGCTCTCCCGTGCGTGGGAAAGGCCCGGATGGGGCGAACCCATCCGGGATTTTCGATCGCCAGATTTATTTGGCCGCGAGCGGGGTGGAGGCCGCTTCGTGAAGCTCCTCCGCCGCTTCGAGTTCGGCGCGTTCCTTGGCAATGACGCGGACGAGCTTGCGGGTGGTTTCCTCCCAGTTGCCGAGGAGTTTCTCCGCCTGCAAACTGCCGGTCTTTTTCAAGTGCTGCTCGATGAGTGCTTTCACCTCGGCGATGTCCTGCGCGCGCTTGACCGGCAGGGCGACGACCATCTCGGAATTGACGCGGGAGAAGAATTTTCCGTCCACGTCATAGACGTAAGCCGTGCCGCCGGACATGCCCGCGCCGAAGTTTTTCCCGGTCTTGCCGAGGATGGCGACGGTGCCGTTGGTCATGTATTCGCAGCCGTGGTCGCCCACGCCTTCGACGACGGTGGTGGCCCCGGAATTCCGCACCGCGAAACGCTCGCCGGCGCAACCGTTGGCGAAGAGCTTGCCGCCGGTGGCTCCGTAAAGGCAGGTGTTGCCGCAAATGGTGTTGGTGGCGGCATCGAAGCGCGCGCCTTCGGAGACGCGGATGACGATTTCGCCATCGGCCATGCCCTTGCCGACGTAGTCGTTGGCCTCACCGATGAGCTCCAGCTTCACGCCGGAGACGAGGAAGCAGCCGAACGATTGGCCGGCGGTGCCGCGACAGGTGATGTGGATGGAACCTGCGGACAAGCTGCGGTCGCCATGGACTTCCGCGATGCGGCCGGAAAGGCGGGTGCCGATGTTGCGGTCGGTGTTGACGACATCGTAGCTCAGCGCGACCGGCGGGCGGTCGGGCAGCAGGCGGATGGCATCGGTGATTTCCGCAGGCACCGAGTTTTCGCCGTATTCGGGAGAATCCGGAGCGGGTTGGTTGGAAACGGCGGCAACCAGATCGGCGAGGATTTGCAGGTCGAGCGCGGGCTTGGCCAGGCCGTCGTTGCGCTCTTTGGTGCGGATTCGGGAAATCGATTCCACGGTATTTCCCGAGTTCGCGGCCAGGGTGGGGACCACGTCCTTGAGGAGCGCGCCGAGGTCGAGCGTGTTCGCCTTCGGGTGATTCGGGATGTGACGCTGCGCGAGGAATTCCGGACGGCCGATCAGTTCATCCAGCGTGCGCACGCCGATCCGCGCCATGTGCTGGCGGGCCTCCTCGGCGACGGCGGTGAAATAGTTGATGACCATTTCCGGGGTGCCTTTGAACTTGGCGCGGAACTTCGGATCAGTGGTGGCGATGCCGACCGGGCAGGTGTTCAAGTGGCACTTACGGACGTAAACGCAACCCATCGCGATCATGGCCGTGGTGCCGAAGTTGAACTGCTCGGCACCGAGGATGGCGGCGATGACCACGTCGCGGCCGTTGCGGATGCCGCCGTCGGTGCGGAGGGTCACGCGGTCGCGGAGATTGTTGATCAGCAGGGTCTGCTGGGCTTCGGCGAGGCCGAGTTCCCATGGAGAACCGGCATGCTTGGTGGAGGAAAGGGGGGATGCCCCGGTGCCGCCGTCGTGGCCGGAAATGAGAATGTTGTCCGCAGACGCCTTCGCGCAACCGGCGGCGACCGTGCCGACACCGGATTCCGCCACCAATTTCACGGTGATCCGGGCACGCGGGTTCACTTCCTTGAGGTCGTGAATGAGCTGGGCCAGATCCTCGATCGAGTAAATGTCGTGGTGCGGCGGCGGGGAAATGAGCTGGACGCCGGGCTGGGTGTTCCGCAGGCGGGCGATCAGCGCGTTCACCTTGTGGCCGGGAAGCTGGCCACCCTCGCCGGGCTTGGCTCCCTGCGCCATTTTGATTTCCAGCTCGCCGGCATTGACGAGGTAGTAGGCGGAGACACCGAAGCGACCGGACGCCACCTGCTTGATGTAGGAGCGGGCGTAGTCGCCATTCGCATACGGTTCGTAACGGACCGGATCCTCGCCGCCCTCGCCGGAGTCCGACTTGCCGCCGATGCGGTTCATGGCGATGGCAAGCGTCTCGTGAGCTTCCGGGGAAAGGGCTCCCAGCGACATCGCGGCGGTGGTGAAACGGCGGCGGATCGACTCCATCGGCTCCACTTCCTCCAACGGCACCGGACCGCTGCTTGCGGGCACGAATTCGATCAGGTCTTTAATCGCTACCGGATTGGTTTCCAACGCGACACGCACATATTCATCGTAATCCTCGGGCTTGCCGGATTTCACGTAGGTGTGGAAATTCTTGATGACTTCCGTGGTGAAAACGTGGCGCTCGCCGGCCTTGCGGTAGCGGTTGTAACCCGGGTCGCCGAGGTCGAGCGGATCGCTGCCTGAAACGACTGTTTCGAATGCCGCTTTGTGGCGAATGACGGACTCTTCAGCGATCTCGGTAAAGCCGACGCCGCCGATCTTCGATGGGACTCCGGTGAAGGAGAAGTTCACCACCTCGCGGCCGACGCCGATCGCTTCGAAGGTCTGCGAGCCTTGGTAGGAGTTGAGCACCGAGATGCCCATCTTCGACATAATTTTCAAAATGCCCTTTTCGAGCGCCTTGCGGTAATTGGTCATCGCCTTCTGGGCGGTGATTTCCCCGAGCTTGCCCTTGCCGGAATCGGCGGCCACCAGTTGGCGGACGGTGGCGTATCCCAGATAGGGGCAGATGGCGGTGGCTCCGAATCCGAAACAACAGGCGATCTGGTGCACGTCGCGTGCCTCGCCGGACTCGACAACGAGGGAGGCGCGCATCCGCTTGCGGATCCGGGTGAGGTGATGGTGGATCGTGCCGATGGTGAGCAGCATCGGAATCGGCACCCGCTCGGCGGAAGTGGCACGATCGGAAAGAATCAGGATGTTGCGGTTGGCCTGAACGGCGGCTTCGGCCTCTAAGCAGAGCTCGTCGAGGCGCAGCTTCATGCCTGCGGCACCGGATTCTGCCGTCCACGTGCAATCCAAAACAATGGATGGAAATCCTTGCTCGTCAAGGTGTTTGATCTTTTCAAGCTGGTGCTCGAAGAGGATCGCGCTTTCCAGACTGACGGTGGCGCAGTGTTCGGGAGTCTCCACCAGCAAGTTGCGTTCCGGGCCGAGACCGGCACCGAGCGACATCACCGCCCATTCGCGGATCGGGTCGATTGGCGGGTTGGTGACCTGGGCGAATAATTGCTTGAAATAGGTGTATAAAAGACGCGGGCGTGTCGAAAGAACGGCGAGCGGAATGTCGTCGCCCATCGAGAACACCGCTTCCTGCGCGCCCTTAATCATCGGCGGGAACACCATGTCGAGTTCCTCCAACGAGATGCCGTGAGCGACCTGTTGGCGGGAGAGATCGAGAGGTGTGAAATCGACTTCCGGCACATGGGCGGCGGGCGAGACAAATTTCCGAAGCTCGACCTGATTCTCGTCGATCCAGCGGCGATACGGTTGCTGCTTGGAAAGCTCGTCCTTGATTTGATGATCGTATTTGAACTCACCGGTGGCGGTGTTCGCCGAGATCATTTGGCCGGGTCCGAGACGGCCTTTGCGAATGACGGTCGCATCTTCAAAAATGACGGCACCGGCTTCCGAGCCGATGTAGAGAATGCCGTCCTCCGTGATTTTGTAACGGGAGGGGCGGAGTCCGTTTCTATCGAGCGAGGCGCACAGCTTCGTGCCATCGGTGAAAACCAAACCGGCCGGACCGTCCCAAGGCTCGGAGAACGAGCGGGTGTATTGGTAAAAGGCGCGGAGTTCGTCGGAAATATCCTGATCGTTGCGGTAGGCGGGTGGGACCAGCATGCACATCGCGTGTTCCGGCGAGCGACCGGAGAGAATGAGCAGTTCCAGCGCGTGGTCGAGCGAGGCGGAGTCGGACTCGCCGTGGCGCATCAAGTCCTTGAGCAGTTCGACATCATCGCCCCAGACCGGCGAGGCGAAGAATTCTTCGCGCGAAGTCATCCAGTTGCGGTTGCCTTCCACGGTGTTGATTTCGCCGTTGTGGCACATCAT
>CAYXZE010000260.1:0-4139 GCA_964469395.1 uncultured Luteolibacter sp. | reverse complement strand
GATTTTAAGTCTGGCGTGTCTACCATTCCACCACGGCGGCAATGCGATATTCTTCAAAGGATCGTGGTGAGGAATCCCCTGATTTTGCCCACCAGGTTTGACCTCCCTTACTACCAATCGTTCGGAAATGTCCTGTTTCGAGGACATTGGCGACCGAACGCAGGTTGAAGAGAACTTGGTCAGGCATGTGGGCGGGACGATCTATCTTCGCACCAAGGTGCAAGGCAAGGTGATTCGCGTGTCGCTGGAAACTTCGGATCTCCGGATTGCGAAAAACAAACGACCTGACCGGCTGGCAGGACTCCCGCAGACGGCGATGAAGAAATCGTCAGACACCACTGTTCACACATTGAGCGATGCGATGCCCGATGAATCAACTCGGCAGTTGAAACGCAGCCCGAGAACACCGCCCTGCAAACCACCGGCCACGCCCTGCACCGCGACTCTCGAACGCTTGCCGGAAGACACGTTTTGACCGAAGGCTTTCTGCTGGTTCTTCGCCTCATCGACGAGCGCCTGATCCACCTTCACCCGCTTCTTGAACATGTCGCCGGTGGTTTCCGGCTCGGGAAGCGGCGCGGCGAAAAGACCGCCAAGGCCGGAATCGGTCAGTTGATTCCCCCGATGGAGAAGGTCTCCCAATAGGTCGGATTTTTCTCCGCCATCGCCTGATACAAGGGACTGGAGGAAAATTCCTCGACGCAGCGTAGCCTGACCCGCTCGGCTTTCTCTACCTCTTGGGCTTTTTGCTGCCTTGTCAAAATCCTGCTCACTTCCCCAGAGAATGGGCACTTCTCTACGATCAAGAAACTGTCCTGTTCCAAAGTCGTAGCGAGCGCTTTTGATTCCTGAGTATTTTGCATGGAGGGTAGAGAGGAAGCTCTGGATCAACGAACGAACCTTGGCGGCGTCATCGCCTTTCCATTCGAGCGGCGCAATCCCATTTTCAGGGTCTCCGGCCATGATCCTACGAATTACCGTAGCTTAATCGTCGCCTTCCGGTTGTAGCGCCTTCCGGTTTGACACCGTAGATGTCCCGGAGTAACGGTTGCAACGAATCCAAGGGAGCGCCGGAAGCTCCGCTGTCAGCAGCGGCCCCGGTCTTGAACGCCTCTTGGATTCTTTTTTTCGCGTAGGCTTCGTGCCGATAGAATCTCTTGTCACTTCTGCGCTCGATCACACTTTCTCCCACATGGATGATGCATCGGTGACGCTGCGGGTGAGGTCGTCGCCCATCTCGCTTGGCATCCCACATGAATCCCGCTTGGCGTATTGATACCTGGATCAATTCTCCAGTTCTCCGCAACCCCGACAGGATTGGCGAAAAAGCGACCATGAAACACTTCAGTCGATGGCTCCAGACCGGAGAAAATCGACCCGTCGGCCACTGAAACCGCTATTTGCGGCCGGTCGGCACGTAAGTTTCCGCCCGGCGGTCGTTAGATGGCTTCGCATCCTGGTGATCGCCGGATAGAATGACTCTGGATTCGTAGCGCAGGTTCGCGGATTTGTCGGAAACCGGCACGCGGATGGTCTGCACGGCATTGACCGGCAGCGAGGTGATGTTGGAATTCACCACGCCATTGGGAGTGGAAATCCGGACGGCGGTGTTGATCAACGGTTCCGTGCCGCGGTTCTGGACGAGGATTTCCAACTGGCCGTTGGGATTTCCCGGGCTCGGCGGAATGATCCGCTGGGAAGCGAGCGCGGCGTCGTAAATGCCGCGGGTGTTCGCGTTCATCGCCCGCCCCAAGTCGGGCATGCCAGCCCCCAGCGCGGTGTCGGTGCCGGCCTCGCCGCCATCGTTGAGGTGGGCGAAAAGCAGATTCACCGCCTGATTGGCGGTGAGCTTGGCCGCGCCGGGCTGGCTCATCAGCGCGGCGATGGCGCCGGTCACGATCGGACTGCTGAAGGAGGTGCCGCTGACGCTCGCCGCCTGATCGCCGAGCCACGCGGCGTTCACGCCGAATCCGGGAGCGGAAATCGCGACCTGATTTCCCGAGTTGGAAAAATCGAGATGGTTTCCCAAAGCATCCACCGCCCCGACGGCGATCACCCCCTCGTTCGCGGCGGGATAGCTGACTTGTTGCAGGCCGTTATTTCCCGCAGCCGCGACGATCAGGGAACCCGCCTCGCGCGCGTAGGCGATCGCATTTCTCACCAACGCGCTGTCGCCGAAGCTGCCCATGGAAATATTGATCAGCTTGGCCCGGGCATCCGCCGCGGCGACGATCCCTTGCGCGAGCAGGAAACTGTCGGACTGGCCGAGATCGTTGGCGATCCGGATCGAAACGATGTCCGCTCCGGGCGCGACGCCGGGAGTCTGCGGATTTTGCCCGATAATCATGGACGCCACAGCCGTTCCGTGGCCGTTTTTGACGGGCTGTCCGCTTTCGGGGTCGATCAAATCCATGGAGGAAATTTTACTGCCGAACGCCGGGCTGGCAGTGACTCCGGTGTCGAGAATGGCAATGCGGACCCCGTTGCCCCAGGCGGAATTATCCCCCGTGACGCCCAGCCATTCAAGCAATCCGGCTCCTAACGGCACCGCTCCGGCCTGCGCCGTGCCTTCACCCGGAGGTGACGGAAGGTCCACCGGGAAAACCAGCGACTGCTCCGCCTCGTCGCCGAGCAACGAGGCCAGTTCCCCCGCATCGGAAAACCCAACCCGCAGGGCGTTGAGCGCGTCCAGCCGGCCTAACAACCGCAGCTTGCCCCCGGCCCGTTTCAGGAAATCCTCAAGTGCGGACCGGTCCTTGAAAACCAGAATCCGCTGTCCCGGCAAGGCCCCGGCATCCGCAGCCTCGTCATCGCGGCGGAATGCCGGTCCGCGATCCGCCTTGCGAAACCTGGGGGCCGGATCATCCGCGATGACGGTCCGCCTCGGCTCCAGCGGTTCGGCAGCCGCTTCCCGGACCGCCTTGCGCGGCGCCGCCGTGCCCGCCAGCCAGTAGCCCAGCATCGCGACCACCGCGGAACCGAGAATCAACAGCAGAGGACGATAGCGCATGACACGGACTTAAACTCCGGGAAGTGAAAAACGGCAGCAAAAATTTCCCTCCCGGTTCGGCCCCGCCCGCACATTTCGGATGGCCAACCGTTCCGCCGCGCCTGACTCTTCCCGCATGCCCCACTCCTCCGCAAACTCCGGCACCGCTGCCGGCCGCTGGTTTCTCGCGCTCACCGGCCTGTCCCTCGCGCTCATCGGCGGGCTGTTTGTCTGGCTGATGGCCCGCAGCTACCTGAGAGCGCGGGAAATGCGGAGCTGGCCCGAAGTGTCCTGTGAGATTCTTTCCTCCGGCGTCGTGGAGCGGCGGCATGACGAAAATTCCCCGCTGGAATTCCGCCACGATCTGACCTTCGGCTACCAATGGCAGGACTCGCCCCGCACCGGCGACCGCCTGACCCTGCGCGGGAACTCCTGGTCCTCCAACCGGGAAAAAGCCGAAAAACAGGCGGCGGAATATCCGGTCGGGAGCACCACCACCTGCCGCGTCAGCCCCACGGCCCCCGGTCTGGCCGTCTTGAAAATGGACTCGCTGGCACCCGGTTATTCCATTTGGTTTCCGGCGCTGTTTGTCGTCGGCGGGCTGGGTATCACGCTGCGCGCGATGATCAGGAAATCCGATTAGATCAGGGCGGCCATCAAGGATTTAAGGTTTTTATTGCGTCGCGTCGTTTTCGTCGCTTAACCTCGCGCCCCGGCGTTGCGTGGCTTGGCAGGTTGCTTTGCGCGGAAAATTTCCGGGCAAATTCTTCCATTCTTGACGAGATGAATCCAGATCGAGCGACACTCAATTTCCTGAACAGTTTTCCAGAAGATGCCAGGAAACGGGGTGAGATGCTGCAAAAGGACGGTGCCGTTACCCAGATTTTCGGAAACCACCTTTTCATTCAAGGCCGGGTCGAAGACGAGACCGGCACCTTCCGCACCAGCCTCCGCCTCCAGGGCAACCGCTGGTTCGGCTCCTGCACCGCCGAGGACGAACTCATCGCCGGTGCCTGCCAATACGCGACCATGATGGAGCGCATGCACCGCGGCGAGGATCTGCCGGAGTCGCCTAACGAATTCGACGACACCCCGGTGCTCGACATCATCGAGGAAAAACTCGGCCGCGAACTCGACGACAAGGAGGCGG
>CAYXZE010000259.1:0-4148 GCA_964469395.1 uncultured Luteolibacter sp. | reverse complement strand
CCGCGCGAGGCGAGCAGCGAATAGGCTCCGATCACGATGCCCTTGGAGCGGCCGTAGTCGGCGAGTTCCTTGTAGGTGTCCCAATACTTTTTGTCGCGGCTCTCGTAGTTGAAACCGGAGCCGAAGGACATGATGACCATCTCGAAACCGACCTCGGCGGCCTGGTCGATGGCCTCGCGGATGGTGGCCGGATCGGACTGGATTTTGTGAAACATGAGCGGGTTCTCGTTGGTCCACGGCGCGATCACGCGATACATGCGGCGTTGTGAAAGCGTGCGGCGCTCGCGTTCCTCGGAATCCAGCAGCAGCTCGAAGGTGCGGAAACTTTCAAACGATCCACCCGGAGCGACTTCCTGGTCGGGGCCGATGGGCACGTCCAGTTTCCCTAACGGATCGAGGTTGCCGTCGCCCTTGGCGAAGCTGCGGGGCGCGACGGTGAGCAGCGTCGGCGGGGCATACATGTAGTTGACGTGCGTGTTATAGAGCGGGTCGCCTTCAAGCTTCACGGCGTGGTTGTCCGCGGCGGCATACATGCGTCCGCCGAAGGCCATGTCGGTTTCCACATAAATGTTCGGGCGCTCGCGCTCGCTGCCGGGGCCGTGGCAATCGCCGCCGCGCGGCTCGGCTTCAAAGAGACGCAGTTCCTCGGCGACGAAACGGTTCACGCGCACGGGTTTGTTGCCCTTGTTTTTCACGACGAGCCATTTCGAGAAAACGGGAATGCCGTCGTAGAGTTCGTAGTGGACCTCGATGTCGGGAAGATCGGTGCGCGGGGTGAGTTTCGCGACGGGTTCCTTTCCTCTAACGGCGATTTCCAACAAATGGCAGCGGACGAGGTTGGGATTTTTGTCCTCTCCCTCGTAATCCCCTCCCCCGCCATCGCGGCCGACCTTGCCGACGCGGAGTTTCACCGGCGGCTTGGCGAATGGCAGCGTGGCGATTTCCCGGAAATCTTTGTTATCTTGCGCGGCTTCGAGAACGACGGTGCCCTGCGCGAGGGTGGCGCGGAGTTTCACCGGTTTGGCGCGGTCGAACTCGCCTGTTAGACCGGCGGGGGTCTCGAAAACCTGCTGGTTCGGACGGATGATGAAATGCACGGTGTGGCCGTCCCCGTCGATCAGCGCGAGGCCGGGGCCCCAGGCGTTCGAGTGGGTGTCGTCGCCCGCATCGAGCGTGAGTTCCACCGATGCCGCGCCTTCCGGCCACGCGCGTTCGGCGAAGACCGAGGTGTCGGGCAGGCTCATGATTTCGCCGGATTTCCCTTCGTTGGAGAACGACGAACGGGCGTGCGCCTTGCTGGTGGTGATCGACCATCCGGCTTTGGGTTGGGAAAAACCGCCGAATTTTTCCCCGAACAGCACGGGGCCGGCCAACGCGCGGGCCGGTGCGGCGGGCGGCGCGTAGTGCATCACCACGTGTTTGCCAGGCGGCGGCCACGGGTGGTCCTTGGCGAGCCATTCCGGGCGTTTTTTCCACTCGAAACGCTTGGTGACCGGCTGCTCCTCCCAGCTCGTGAACTGATAGGAACCCGGCACCGGGTGGAGATCCTGGATCCACTCTTCCTTGGTGTAGTTCTGGATTTTCTGCCCGGTGAGGCCGCCGACCGGATAGTCCGTGCCATCAAGGGTCACGCGGGCTTCCGGCGAGACCGCGCGGATCAGATGCTCGCCGCTGACGAGGTTTTGCAGCGTGATGGTGGCGGCGTTCGGCGCGAGGCGGATCACGCGGCGGGCGATGCCGTTTTCAAGGGCAAGATCACCGGTGGATTTGTTTTCAATAATCTTCGCCTTGTAGGGCGCGGGATTCACCAGCCAGTCGGCGGCGGGATCGCCGGGAACGGATTGGGCGTGGGAAAACGCGGCGGCGGTGAAAAGAACACAAATGGATTGGCGGATGGGAGTTATCATGGGGCGGATCAGTGGCACACAGGTAACGGAGGACAATCGGGAAATCATTCAGAGATCGCCACAGACTCATCAGTTTTGACGACGGGTGGGTCTTGGTGCCTGGCACCAGCCGATGAAGCGGGCGCGAAGAGCTGCGCCCAGAAACGATCGTAGTGCTCCCATTTCATGAAATTCACGCCCCAATGCGGGCTGGCGCTGGTGGTCCATGCGGTCGAGCGGCCCTTGCCGATCCTGCGCTCGGCGAGCAAGGGATACCACGAATTCCCGTGGCGGATCTCAGCGATGACATTGGCGTCCGGGCCGGGCCGGGTTTCGTTGAAACCGAGGATGGGCGGCACCGTGGACCAGTCGATGCCCCGCACCGCAGGATGGCTGTCGTCGCTGGTGCGGACCTCGAACGACGCGGTGGATTCTATCAGATCGTCGGTTTCCAGGCAATCGACCGCCAGCACGCGCTCGTCGGTGTCCTTCTGCCACGCGCAACGCCCCCAGCGGCCATATCCCTGATGCCCGCCGTAGCTGAACCAACCGCCGTTCATGTGGAAATGACCGCCTTCGCGAATCCAGTTTTTCAACAGATCGAAACGGTCCGGGAAGGTGACGTATTTGCGGTCGAACTGATTGGCGAAGAACGCGGGATTGAGGTGCAGCGACTGGGTTTCCACATCGCCGAAGATGATGACATCCGCCCATTTCAACTTCGCGTCGAACTGCTCCGGCGACATCCGATAGAGTTCCCACGAAGGAATGGCATCGACCACCGCGCCGGGGATTTTCTCCAGCGCCTCGGTGAGAAAACGGGCGTAATTGAGCACCTCGAAGTCCTTGATGGACGAGCGGAAGGCGCTCTCGCGGAACTCGTTGCCCCAATGGGCGCACCAGTTGCCGACTTGCCAGATGTTGAGACCCGTGGACGAATTGTGGTTATGTGAGGTCATGATATGATGAATGGATGTAACGCGGCAAGAAGCTGAATGGAGACCGCTTTTTCCACGGGCCGCCAACGTGTCACATGCCGGACGCCTCCGCGTTTGAACCTCTCCCCGATAAAATATCGAACATCCGGCAGCCACCCCGGCGGCAGCGTGTTCCGAGTGGGCGCGCCGCTTGGTTACGAAACCACCCGGCGTAATCTCGGCCAGCCGGGCGATGACGGTTTATTTCGCTTTAGCCGGGGCTTTGGAGTCTCTGGGGGCAATTCCGAATGATGTGAATTTCGCAGCTCGATGGCTGGCCTGCGTCTCCACTTCCCCATGCTACCCCCGGAGCATCACCGCTCCCGGAGTAGGGCTTGTGGCCGAAGTCAATGGCCGATTGTTCTTCGTAAGACTCTTTCATTCTCTATTTCCGCCCGGTTTATCCCAGCGCTTTCCCGGCCCCATTCTGCCTAACCGTTTCACGGACGTTTCACGAAATCGGCAATGCCTCGAAAATCGGGAATGCCGGTTCGCGGGTCGCGGAATATCAGAATGAAATTGCGCACGCCGTCCTGAACAATCAGGCGGCTTGAGAAAAACGGGCGGGTTTCCCACTCGCCATCCGCTTGCTGCCGGTAGCCGACCATGACGCGGCTGCCTGCGGTGTCTTTGGGGTGATAGACGGCCAGGCCACCATCCGGAACTAACAATTTCTCGCCGCCAATGGTGAAACCGACGGCGCTCCCGCAGCAGTTGAAGAAGGCCTGATCCCCGGAGCGGAATTTCTCACGGGGAAAGGGCACGGCAATCACCCGGCAGGGCAAGGCCGCGTCCGCCACGGACGGCAGGAAAATGAGGAGGAAATCCTTGCCGGCGGCAGGCAGATCGACCTTTCCGAGCGGCTGCGGGTCGGATGTCGCCGTGCGGAAGGCAAGTGCCCGGCCAGCGACCTCCACCTGCGGCGACAATTGCCCGGTCGGCAGGCTCGCCGACCGGGTCAGCAATGGTTTGCCATCGGGGCTGGAAATCATCACCTCGCGGGAATCGCCGACACGCGTGATCGCCAGCAGGCGGAGGGAAACGCTGTCAGCCCCCGCGCGGAGCGCTCCCGCGATGCATATTGTTAGAGCGACGAACGGAAACCATCGCGAATATTGGGAAGCGATCATGATTCGGGCTGAAGTTCTTGAGGGTGGAGCCAGCGGAACGAAACGATGTCGAAGCGGCGGCCGAAGCGGGCGTTGACAGGAGAAAGCAAGTCCGGCGGAGTGCCCGCGGCATCCACGGGATCCACATAACCGGAACTCCGCTGAACCGCCGCCTC
>CAYXZE010000258.1:0-4170 GCA_964469395.1 uncultured Luteolibacter sp. | reverse complement strand
ATCGCCGCCAACCGCCCGCAGCCGATTCCCGTTTACGCCGAGATGAGTTCGGTGAATCCGCTCGTCATCCTGCCCGGTGCGTTGGAGCGTGGTGAGGAAGCGTTGGCGGAAGCTTTTTTCGGCTCGCTCACGCTGGGCGTCGGCCAATTCTGCACGAATCCCGGCCTGGTGTTCCTGCCTGCGGGAAAAGGCGAGGGCTTTCTGGCCAAACTCAAGTCTCTGGTCGAAGCGGGCGCTCCCGGCATGATGCTCAACGCCACGATCTGCCAATCCTACGCCGACTCCACCGCCGCCATCGCCGCGATGAAAGGCGTCGAGACGCTCGCCCGGTCCGCCACCGCCGCCGGGCCGGGTCAGGGCGCGCCCGCCGTTTTCAGCGTGGCCATCGAGGATTTCCTCACGGACAAGGCCCTGCAACACGAGATGTTCGGCCCCGCGACGCTTATCGTTCGCGGCACGCCTCGTGAAATCGAAACCGCCATTTCCCGGCTTGAAGGCCAGCTCACCGCCAGCCTTCACGCCACCGATGAAGAGCTCGCGGAAAATCCCGGCCTCGTTTTCGCCCTCCAGAGCCGCGCGGGCCGCCTCATTTTCAACGGTTTTCCCACCGGCGTGGAAGTCTGCAACAGCATGGTCCACGGCGGCCCGTTCCCCGCGACCTCGGATGGACGCAGCACTTCCGTCGGTACCATGGCGATCTATCGGTTCTGCCGCGCCATCGCCTGGCAGAGCTTCCCGGACGCCGCGCTTCCGGCGGAGCTCCAGGAGGCGAATCCGCTGGGGATCAAGCGGATGGAATGAATGATGGAGAAGGGGCTTCCAGCCCCTTTGCCGGGGATGGCGCGAACTCGAAGAAAGGGGCTGGAAGCCCCTTCTCCAGATTTCACGTGATGTTCCGCGCCGGAACGGGTATGCAGGCCGCATGCGAAAAATCGGTCTGTTAGCGTGGATTGGAATGGTGCCGGTGTGGGCGGGGGAGATGCCGGGAAAAGCGGCGGGCTACCATGCGGCGCTGGTGAAGCGGCCGGAGAGCGTGCAATTGTTCGAGCGGTTCCGCGACGCGTGGCTGGAGGAGCGGTCGGTGGAGGAGCTGGAGAAAGAATTGTTAGCCCGCGCCGAGGCGAAGGAAGCGGGCGCGTGGGCGACTCTCGGCCGGGCGTGGCTGGCGGCGGGAAAAACGGAGCGGGCGCTCGAAGCATTTGGAAAAGCGCGGGAGCAGGCACCGGCCGCCTGGCTGGATCTCGAAATGGCGCGCCTGCGTTTGGTGGCCAAGGATTTCGCCGCTGCGGAAAAGGACGCGCTGGCCGTCCCGGAGGACGATCCGCAACGGCTGGAGGCTTTGAAACTCGCGGGCCTCGCCTGTTTGCGCGCCGAGCGGATCGACGCCGCGCTCGCCCACTGGACCCGGGCGGTGGCGGCGGCACCGGGCGACACCGGCCTGCTGGAAGACCTCACGGAACTGACCCGCCGCGAGGGGCGGGCGGATCTGGCGCTGGAATACTGCGGGAAATGGCGCGACGCGACCACCGACGCCTACGGCAAGGCGATGGCGACCTTGCGGCGTTCCGAGCTGTTGTTAGGCTCCGAGCGTTTCGAGGAGGCGATGACCGAGCTGGCCGCCGTGCTCGATGTTTCCGCTGATGATTCATGGTTGGAGCGGGAAACCTTGGCGCGGGGGGAACAGGCGCACCGCCAGCGGGGAAATGCGACCGGCTGGGCGGAGTGGATCGGCACCAAGGCCGAGGCGCATCCGGCACGGCTGAATCTCCGCCGCACCCAGGCCCAGGCGTTGGCGGCGGCGGGCAAGGCGGACGAGGCGCTGGACGTGCTGACCGAGGTGATGAAACGCTCGCCCGGCGACACTGCGGTGCGCTGGCTGCGGATCGACTTGCTGGAGCGGGCGCTGAAATTGTCGCAGGCCTACGCCGAGTGCGCGGAGCTGGCGGCCAAGGAAAAGTCGGAAACCGCCGGATTGCGGCTGGCCGAGCTGGCGTTCCGGCTGGAGAAAAAGGACGAGCTGAAGCGGGCGCTCGATGGCGTGCTGGCGGCGGCGGAACCGGCGAAACGGGTGGGGCTGGCGAGCCTTTACGCGCGCTACGGACTGCCGGAGGAAGCCGAGCGGATCTGGCGCGAGGAGGCGGGCGGCGAACAAGGCGGTCAGGCGTTGCGCCAGTTGGCGAAGCTTCTGAAAACGGCGGGGCGCGAGCGGGAGGCGATCGAAGTCTGGAAACAAGTCGGCGCGCGCGAGGTGGCACAGGACCGGATGGAGGCGGCGCAGATGCTTGCTGCGGCGGGCGAGCGCGGCGCGGCGCGGGAGATTCTCGTGCGCGGGCGGGAAAAATTTTCCGCAGAGCCCGGTTACGAAGCGGCGCTGGCGGACTTGGCGCTGGCCGAGGAAAAAGTGGAGGAAGCGCGGGAAATTTACCGGACGCTGGCGAGAGGGGCGAAGCAGCCGGACGAGCTGACCGCGGCGGTCACCGGCTGGCTGCGGGCGTCGGCGACGATTTCAGATCCGCTGAAAGATTTGGGCGGGGAAACGGCGGACCGGTGCCTGCGCGCGGCGTGGCTGGCGGCGGCGGGAAAGCCCCTGCCGGCGGTGCGGGACGGCGACGCGCTTGAGCGTTCGGTGAGAATGGCCTTGCTGCGCGGGCAAGGGCTCTGGGCGGATGTGGTGGCGATGATGGAGGCGGTCCCCGGCGAGCGCGGCCCGCTTGCCCTAGGCGAACTGGCCGAGGCGAAGACCGCTGCGGGCGATTTCGCGGGAGCGCTGGAAGCGGCGCGGGCGTGGCGCGGGCGGGTTCCGGATCAGGCCGGACCGTGGTTGTTTGAGGCGGGAACCTTGGAAAAACTCGGC
This sequence comes from uncultured Luteolibacter sp., assembly GCA_964469395.1. Lineage (GTDB taxonomy): Bacteria > Verrucomicrobiota > Verrucomicrobiia > Verrucomicrobiales > Akkermansiaceae > Luteolibacter. The sequence continues at coordinate 1,316 of CAYXZE010000258.1, read as the reverse complement.
AAACTGCCGGACGCCACGGTGCTGCTGCGGCGGGCGGCGGCGCGTTTCGAGGACAACGAGGACGTCGCGCGGCGGTTGTTCGCGCTGCTTAAGGAATCCTCCGATCCCCGCGAGGCGCTGGAGTGGGCGTGGAAGCGGCACGACCGGTCGAAGGACGAGGCGGTGCGCTCCGGCTGGCTGCGGGACATTCTGCAGGTTTCGAAAGAGCGCGAACAACTCGCGGATTTGCAGGCGAGCTTCGAGGAACGCGCCCGCCGCGATCCCGCCTCGCCGGGTCCGTTGATGGCGCTGGCGGAATTGGCCAAGGCGCGTGGCGATTCGCGGGCGGAGCTGGATTTGCTCCGGCGCGCGGCAGTGAACGCCCCGCGCGACAAGGACATCATTTCCACCCTCGCCGCCCTGGAAGAACGTTCGGGCGAAACGGCCCGCGCATTGGAACGCTTCCTCGCGCTGGCGCGGCTCGCCCCCGGCCCGGAATCCGCGCGACAGCTCGCACAGGCAAAAATCCGCCTCGGCGACATCGAGGGCGGCATGCGCGACATGCAGGCGCTGGCCGGGGAAAAAGGGCTCGATCTCCGCGCGCTGGAACAATCCGCCGGCGATCTCGCCGCGCGCGGCTACGTCGAGGAAGCCGTCCGCATGCTCGCGGTGGTGGACCCCGCGCACCGCACCGCCCGCCTGGATTTCGTGCAGGGAATGCTGCTCGACATCGACGGCCGCGAGCGCGAAGCGGTGGATGCGTTCCTCCGGGTGATGGCCGAGCCGGATGATCCGGCGGAAAATCGGCAAAGGGAGGCGCATGGTTACGGGGAGTCATCATCCCGGTCCTGGCAGTTTGCCCAAATGCTCCAATTCTCCGGCGAGCGGGAGAACCACATTCCCGGAACGTTCGCCAACATGCAGGTGCCGCACTCGCTGGTCGAGGCGAAGCGGATCGTGAAAACCCTGCTGTTGCGGATCGCGATGGAACAGGGCGGTGAAATTTGGACCAAGGCAGCCACCGTCATCCCCGAGCTGTCGGCGGCCACGCCGGAGCAATGGCGCGAGGCGATGGATTTCGCGCGGCCCGGCGAATATGACTATCGCAGCGAGCGCAAATGGTGGGATTTCATCCAGGCCCATCCCGGCAATCCGCTCGGTGTCGCACTGCTCGTCGAGCATGGCCAGATTCCCTTCGACAAGCCGGAACAAATCGCCGCCCTGTTGAAAACCAATCCTCCCATGCACATCCAAATGCGGTTGCGTCAGGGAAATGGAGAATGGCGCGCGGAAAATCTGGAGTTTCTGGAGTCGATCAAACCGGCCGACTGGCAGGA
>CAYXZE010000257.1:0-4186 GCA_964469395.1 uncultured Luteolibacter sp. | reverse complement strand
AGCAGAGTAACTTGGCTGGAAAAATGGGGAAAGGATGTCCTCCACGACAGGCTGGAACAGGATGTCCCAGCCACAATTGCGTCTCAAGTTCCTCGGGAGCGTCAACACATTACAAAAGTGTTACTCGGGAGGGCGGATGCCGAGACCGGCGACGAGCGGAAAAAATCCCGCCATCCGAAGACAGCGGGTTCTAAAAACATGCCAGCGGTTCCAACTCACGGCGTCACGCTCAGCCTGAAATTATCCAGCGTGATCTTTCCGGCAGGAACCGCTGCCGAATTGGAGAAACCGTAGAGCTGAATGCCGAATGTGTCGGCGGGCTTCATCCGCCAATTGGCGTGCAGCCGGGCCGACACTCCTTCGTTGCGGGCGGCAGGAGAGAACGTGCCGATTTTGAGCCAACTGCCGGGTTTTCCGGTTGGGGAAATCGAGAACTTCATCACCTTGTCGGCATACTGGATCCGGATTCGCGCTTTCGTCCAAGGAGATTTGCGGGCGATGGATCCATGTAGTTTCCGGCCATTCGCATACATGCCGCTGGTCACGCCGGCGCGCCCGTTGAAATCGAGGTAAAAATAGTCCGAACGATCTTCCGCATGGCAGATCATCACTCCGCAACCGGCTTTTTTACCAGAACCGGAGGTGTTGGAGAGTGCAACCGTGAGTTCCCATTCTTCATCGTAGCCGGGGTATTGGCAGATCAACTCAACGGCTCCGAGGTCGTTTTTGCCGGGATTGGTGCCGACGAGGAAATTCAGTTTCCCGTTTTTCAGGGCCAGGCGTCCCTTGCCTTTTTTAGACCGATGCCAGACGGCGGTATCCAACGGAGTGCGGTTGAAGTTCTCAGTGATCGTGAAGCTTGGAGGCGGTTCGGTGGCTTGCAGGCCGCTTCCGGCAAGGGCAAACGCCAAGGTGATGAGGGTGGTGGCGAGAGTGGTTTTCATGATGGCAGTGGTGAGAAAATCCTTCTGAACAGCCCGACAGTATCGGAGCCGGGCAATGACACAATCTCCGTTTTTCTTCTCTCGCCCCTCCTTCCATGAGCGGGCGGCGGCGGGACCGCAACAAGGAAGGGCGATATCCGATCGCCCCGACCATGAGATGCCTATGGAAAGCGCCTAGCTCGACTCATTGGCTTTCCCATGGGCGCGGCGGACGGATTCCGCCGCTCCTTGTTTTTCGGATCTCCGATTCACGGCGACCAATGATCGCCGCCACCACACTCAGCGCGAGGCCGGGCCGCGGCGGTTGTTGCGACCGGAGGCGTTGCTGTAATCACGGCCACCGCCGCCGCGGTTTCCGCCGCCTTGACGGCCACCACGACCACCGCCGCGATTGCCTCCACCCTGAACCATGCCGCCGCCGGTCCGCATGCGGAGATGGCGATCTGCCAAGGACTCGTCATGCCACTGATGGTCATCCCAACGCGGCACGGGCATTTTGATGACTTTTTCGATTTCCCGCAGGAACTCGCGTTCGTCTTCCGCGCAGAACGAAACGGCGCGGCCTTCCGCTCCGGCCCGACCGGTCCGGCCGATGCGGTGGACGTAGGCTTCCGGTTCGTTCGGCAGGTCGAAGTTCACGACCAGACCCACGTCTTTCACGTCCACGCCACGGGCGGCGACGTCGGTGGCGACGAGCACGGGCGTGAGGCCTTTCTTGAATTTTTCCAGCGCCTTCTCGCGCTGCGCCTGGGACTTGTTGCCGTGAATGGCATCGGCGGGGAAACCCGCTTCGCAAAGGCTCTTCGCCAGCTTGTTCGCGCCGTGCTTGGTGCGGCTGAAAACGATGGTGAGCTTGCCTTCGGTGGCGGAGGCCTGGCCGCGGAGGAGTTGCTCTAATAATGGACGCTTGTTTTCGCGATCCACGAAACAAACCTGATGCTCGATGCGCTCGGCGGTGGTCGTGCCGGGATCGATGGTGACGCGGGCCGGGTTGCGCAGGATGTTTTGCGCGAGCTCGACGATGTTAGGCGCGAGGGTCGCGGAGAAAAACAACGACTGTCTGTTAGGCGGCAGCAGCGAGACGATGCGTTTCACGTCGCGGAGGAAGCCCATGTCGAGCATGCGGTCCACTTCATCGAGCACGAAGAATTCGACGCAGGAAAGATCCACCGCACGCTGATCGATGAGATCGAGCAGACGTCCGGGAGTGGCGACCAGCACGTCCACGCCGCCGCGCATCGCGGAAACCTGGGGATTCTGGCCGACGCCGCCGTAGATGAGTGTTTGCTTGAAACGGATGTGCGCGCCGTAGGTGACGAAGCTCTTGCCGACCTGACCGGCAAGCTCGCGGGTCGGGGCCAGCACCAGGGTGCGGCAGCAGCGCGGTTTGATTTGCTTCGGCCGCTCGTGCAGCGCGTGGAGGATCGGCAGGGCGAAGCTCGCGGTCTTGCCGGTGCCGGTCTGGGCGCAGCCGAGCAGGTCGCGGCCTTCCAGCAGCAGCGGGATCGCCTGCGCCTGGACCGGCGATGGTGTGTGATAGTTGAGTTCGTTTAAAACGCGATGGAGGGGCGCGGCCAATGGCAACGCCTCGAATGTAGTCGGGGTCATGGTAATGAAATGCCTGCCCGTCCGGAATCGGCGGCTGGCGGTGTCGATGAGCGGTTGGAGAACCTCAAACAATCTCTCATCGATGAAGACCGGAAAAGGGTGGAGCCAACTTCCGACTCCCCGCACGCCGCAAACGGCATGCGCGGCGAGGCAATAGCCGGTTGCTGCGGGATAGCAAGGCTTTTCCGGGAATTCCTCCGGCAGGTTCCCTTCCCTTTTGATCACGCCGAAGCAAGAACGACAGTCGCCGGGAATTTCTTCGCTGCTTTTTCGAAGGTGACGAGGGTGTGGCCGTTGGCATGGCTTTCACCGTGGATGAGTCTATCGACAAAACCCGGTTTGGCACTGGCCAAGTTTGGCAGCGCCAGCACGGTGCGAGCAATGGGCGTGACCGTAACGCCGCTATATTCCGCAAAATCAGCGAGCATCTCCAAAGCTTCCCCTTTCGGGATTTTGTAAAAGGATTGGAGTGCGAAATATGCCTCGGCCAATACATGATCACTTACGCAAACGGCAGATCGGGCAGCTAGCTGCCGCCCGATAAACCGGGTAGCCTCTTGAAACTGGAAAACAGGATCGCCTGTCAACAAGCGCAAGACCACCGAGGTATCCAAGCTGCTCGGACCCGGGATCATGATTTGTTGGCGGTCAATTTTTCGGCCGTCTCGGCAGCCGAGCCTGTTGCAATCGCGGCGCGGATTTTATCCATATCATGGCTCATCCCGGGGCGCACATAACGGCGGGCAATCGAGAGCCAAGGTGCCGCGTCAAGTTCAGCCCGGGTCAATTCCTGTGTGGCCGGAGGAACTTCCGGCGACGGCGCGCCATCCAACCAATTTTGGAAAAGCTGCACGGCCACGGAACGCACTGGTCGGCCTTCCATCGCGCTGCGGGCTTTGACGCGGCGGTAAAGATCATCGGGAAGATCAAGGGTTGCTTTCATGCAATACAGGTTCCTGTATTTTCATCATCAGTCAAACCGATTCTGTCAGGGCCGACGCATCAAAATCAGGCGAAGATTTTCAGCCGCAAAAAGGATGGAAAATACGCAAAAATGGAAATGACCGGGGTCTTTGCTTCAAGATGAAATGATGGTTTCATCCTTGGAAAACCTCACATTTTCAAAAAATTCTCAAGCAACCGCTTCCCGTCCTGCGTGAGGATCGACTCCGGGTGAAACTGCACGCCGTGCACCGGATACTCCTTGTGCTGGAGTCCCATGATCTCGCCTTCCTCGGTCCACGCGGTGATTTCCAGGCAATCGGGAAGCGTTTCGCGTTTCACGATGAGCGAGTGGTAGCGGGTGGCCTCGAAGGGGCTGGGCATTCCGGCGAAAACGCTTTTGCCAGAATGCAGGATCGGCGAGGTCTTGCCGTGCATCAAACGGTCGGCGCGGACGACATCGCCGCCATAGACCTGACCGATCGATTGATGGCCGAGACACACCCCGAGGATCGGTGTGGTCGCGCCCATTTTCTCGATCAACCCGCAGGAAATCCCCGCTTCCGTGGGCGTGCAGGGGCCGGGTGAAATGCAGATGCGCTCGGGTTTGAGGGCGATCACGTCGTCCACGGTGAGCACGTCGTTGCGGAAAATCTTCATCTCCGCACCGAGCTCGCCGAAGTATTGGACGA
>CAYXZE010000256.1:0-4199 GCA_964469395.1 uncultured Luteolibacter sp. | reverse complement strand
CGCTCCGGGTGTGGCATGGGGGCGTGGAGACGCAGGCCGGAGTTCAAGCTTCAGCGCAATGCCTTTAAGGCAATTTTCTTTGTCGCAGAGCGACGGTGGATGATAGCCGTGGACTTTAGTCCACGGTATGCTTCGCCCGGACCAACCTTGCCACGTAGTGGCAACGGATTCCGGTTTTGGGATTCCCCAATGCCGCGCAATATCCTGTGGCGCTACGCGACACCGATCCGCTTTCCCACCACCCCGTGGGCTGAAGCCCACGGCTACCATTCGATGTCGCTCCGCGACAAAGAGATTCATTTCAATCCTTAAAGGCATTGAGCTTCAGCTTGTCTTCGTGAAGAGCGCACAACAGCGCAAAGCAGTTAAGGATTGAGGAGATCTTGCAAACGGTGAGAACCGGGAGGAAGGGTTGAAAAACAAGGAGGGGCGATATCCGATCGCCCCGTCCATGAGAGGCCAATGAAAAGCGCCTTGCTCGTCTCATTGGCTTTTCCATGGGCACGGCGATCGGATATCGCCGCTCCTTGAGGTAAAGCATCTTTCGCTTTCCGAAGTTCGCACTGATGGGGGCGCGCGGATGGTTGCCATCTTCTCTTCCAGGGTGATTCCTTTGGCATTTTCTTTCGCATGCGCGTCTGGAGACTCGCGCTCCGGCTAGGCTCGGGTCATGCTCCGGGCATCATGAACATTCTGGGGAAAAACCTGCTCATTCTCGCGTCCGCCGGGTCGGGGAAAACCTTCCAGCTTGGCAACCGGGTGATCGGGCTGGTGGCGCGCGGGGTGGCTCCGGAGAAAATTGTGGCACTGACCTTCACGCGCAAGGCGGCGGGGGAGTTCGCGGACTCGGTGCTGACGAAGCTGGCCAAGGCGGCGGGCGGGGATGGTGCCGCCGGGCTGCGGGAGGATCTGGCGTTGCCGGAGGCGGATTTCGCCGAGTCGCTAGAGCGGGTGGTCCGCGCCCTGCCGCGGCTGACGCTGGGGACGATGGACAGTTTTTTCGCGAAGGTGGTGCGGGGATTTCAATACGAGCTCGGCCTGACCGGCGGGAAATTCGATCTGTTGGAAGGTCCGCGGGCGGTTGCGGCGGCGGATGGGATTCTGGCGGACATTCTGGGAGACGCGCTGGAAGACGAGGGCGGGGAGGAGTTCCTGCACGCGTTCCGCCGGGCGACCATCGGCAAGGAGGAGCAGGGGGTGATGGCGGGGTTGCGCGGTTTCGTGAAAGGCTGGCAAAGCCGCTATCGGGCGGCGCGTGATCTGGAGTGGGGGCCGGCGGCGCTGGCCGGGGCGCGGTTGGAGGACTGGGAGGCGCGCAAGCCGGATCTCGCGGCCAGGGTCCGGCGCGGGTTCGACGGCATCGAATACACGGATAAACGACAGCGCGCCGCCTTGGAGAAGGCGGTGGATTTGTTGGAAAGTCATACCATTGGCAGCGGGAGTCTCGGCGGGTCGATCGGATTGTCAGGGAAAATCATGGAGGCCGCGGGCCGTGAAAACGGGCCGTTGGCGGTGAGCCATTATAAGGAATTCCTCATCGGCGGCCCGGCGGGCGACGCGCTCCGCGATCTGGTGCGCCTCGCGGCCCGCTGCGAGATGGCGGCGGCCTTGTCGCGGACGCGCGCGGTGCGCGAGGTGGTTTCGGTTTATGACGCGTGCTGCGAGAGCCGTCTGCGGCGGCGCGGGTTGTTAGGGTTCGAGGACGTGAAGCTGCTGATGGGCGGGTGGGTCAAAAGCGAGGACGCGCGACTCCGGCGCGAGGCGGTGGACTTCCGGTTGGGCGCGCGACACGAGCACTGGCTGCTGGACGAGTTCCAGGATACCAGCCGTCCCGATTGGCTGGGGTTGCGCCCGCTCATCGACGAAGCCGCCGGTGAGGGGGAGGGGTCGATGTTCGTCGTGGGCGACCGCAAACAGGCGATTTATGCCTGGCGGGGCGGCGAGGTGGGCTTGTTCGACGAGGTGATCCGCCGCTACGGGGGCTGGGGGCTGGAAATCGAGCCGATGGCGGAATCCTGGCGCTCGTGCCCCGAGGTGCTCGCGCTGGTGAACACGGTCTGCGGGGATCAGGCGACGCTGCACGAACTTTTCGGCGGGGCCGCCGGGCAGTGGCAATGGCAGGAGCATTTTTCCGCCGCTCCCCTGACGAGGCCGGAGAAGGGCGGCGAGGCGCGGGTGGAAATGGTGGAGGGGAAATGGGAGGATCGCCTGGCGCGGCTCGGTGACTTGTTAGGCGAGCTGGGAGTGGGCGGGCGGGAAATGACCTGCGGCGTGCTGGTGCGTAGCAATTCACAGGTGCGCGCGGTGGCGGACGAGCTGCGGGCGAAGGGTTTCGACGTGATCGAGGAAGGCCGCCGCGAACCGGCGAAGGACAATCCCGCGGGCATCGCGCTCGGGCATTTGCTGAAATGGCTGGCGAATCCGACGGACGCGTTCGCGCGGGAGGTCGTGGAAATGTCGCCGCTGGCCGCGCCGCTGCGGGAGCGGTTCGGCGAGCGGTGGGAACCGGTGTGGGAAGGGTTGTTAGAAGTGGCGTCGGCGTCGGGATTCGCGGGAATGATGGAAGAGGTGATCGAACCCTGTTGGGGGGATTGGTCGGACTTCGGCCGCCGCCGCGCGGGGGATGTGATCGCCGCGCTCGCCGGTCTGGACGCGCGTGGCGGAGCGACGCCGCGGGAGGCCGCGGAATGGATCGAGCGGCTGGAAGTTTCCCAAAGCCCGGGCCTGGCCGCCGTCCAGGTGATGACGATTCACAAGTCCAAGGGCCTCGGCTTCGACGTGGTGGTGGTGCCGGACGTGCCGAACGACGGCATTCCCTCGGCCCAGTATTTCGACATCGCGGAAGGCGACGGCTGGCTCACCCAGACCCCGCCGAAATGGGCGCGGGATTTGATTCCGGAGATCCGCGAGGCGGAGGAGGCCTGGGGGGAAAGGCAGCGGTATGAGGCGTTCTGCATGCTGTATGTCGCTCTAACACGTTCCAAGCGGGGGCTGTATGTTTTGCTGGAGCCGCCGTCGGAAAAGCAGGATGAGAATAAACCCTCGCTGGCGAACTGGCTGGCGAGATCGGTCTGCGCCGGAGGGAAAACCGGCACGGTCTATCAGGCCGGATCGCCGGACTGGGTGGCGGGCGTGCCCGTGATGGCCCGCGGGAAGGAGACCACCGCTCTGCCGTCGCTCGCGGGGGCGGTCGTCCGCCGCGAGCGCGTGTCACCGAGCGCGTCCGGGAAAAAGTCCGGTGGCGCGCCAAGTTATTCCGCCAGCGGCATGCGTTTCGGCAACGAGGTGCATGCGGCTTTCGAATGTGTCGGCTGGCTGGATGAGGAGTCGCCGGTTTTTCCGGAGAATGACGGCGGCCGGATGGTGGCCGGGTTGCTGGAGGTTCCCGCTTTGCGCAAGTTGTTCGAGCGCAATGGGCGTTCCGTGGAATTTCTCCGCGAACAGCCGGTGGATGCGATTCTCGATGGCAGGTGGCTGAGCGGCGTGATGGACCGCCTTCATCTCCACCGCGATGAGTCCGGCGCGGTGACGCGCGTGGAGATCATCGATTTCAAAACCGATGTGGTGGATGACATTCACGCGCTGGCCGAACGCCATGCCGGCCAAATGAACGCTTATCGCGAAATCATGCGGCGGGCCTATCCGGCGGCGGACGTCGAATGCATTCTCGTCTCGACGCACTGCCGCGAGTGGATCGCGCTTGCCGATTCCGCAGGACGGGCATCGCTGATATAATCAAAACTTGGGGGGAGGGCTTCGTATCGCTGATACACGCGATCGCGTGTGTGAAATGATTTTGAATTTCCTGAGTGTTGGATTACCTCACGCCCCGTCGGCGAAAACCGACTCTCTACCCCCGAGAATATATCGATTTCCCAAATAACCGCGGATGCCGTTCCCGAGCCTTCCGTCACGATCCTCGTGGCGCTGTTCGCTTCGGCTTCCTGCATGATCCGCCGCCGTGTCTGAAGTCCTCATGAGGTTTCCGTCTCCGCGTTTTCTGTCAAATGCAGCTCCGATTCGCGCATCGTATTGCCAAAAGGGCGATTGCCCGCTCCACTGTCAGTGCCATGAGCAATAAAGTTCAAACCTCGCATCCGGCCCTGCAAAAATGGGTCGCCGAAATCACCGCCCTCTGCACCCCCGATGCTGTCGAGTGGTGTGACGGGTCGCAGGCGGAGTGGGATCGTCTCACGTCC
>CAYXZE010000255.1:0-4200 GCA_964469395.1 uncultured Luteolibacter sp. | reverse complement strand
GGGAACTCACCTTTTGAGTGAAAGCAGCCTCAGTTGTGACTCTTTTATTTTTCCGGGATCGCGTCGTAGATTTGTTCCAGGGAAAGCACGGTGTAGGCGGTCACGAGCACGGGGTTGGATTCCATCCAGCGGCCGTTGTTGTTGACCCATGAGCCGTCCTCGCGCTGCTTGGAGAGGAGCATTTCACCGAGGTCCTTGCGCCAGTCGGCTTCCTTGCCGTTTTCCAGTTTGAGGGATTCGATATTCGCGGCGGCGAGGGCCTTGGACATGGTCTGATAGTAGTAATACAGGCCCTGGGCACCCATGGCGGGGTTTTCATCGAGGCTGTAGTTTTTGCCCAGCCATTCTTTCACGGCGATCACGCGCGGGTCGTTGGCGCTGACCTTGGCATAGACGAAGGAGAGCAGGCCGGCATAGGAAATGGAGCCGTAGGAGCGCAGCGCGGTGCGACCGTCGGGGAGCTTGTCCTCACCGGCTTTGGTTTCGTTAGGGCCGTAAATGAAGCCGCCTTTGTTCTTCGGGTCATCGGACGCCCATTCGCGGTCGTTGGTGGCTTCCAGGTTCTGGCAGCGGGAGAGGAAGGTGACGGCGGCGTCCCAGTCGAGATCGGGCTGGTTGCCGTGCTTGCCGTCTTCGATGACTTTTTTGGAAAGCGCGAGCGCCTCGATGGCGAGGTAGGTGTTGGACATGTCGGCGCGGTCGTTCTTGGAGCCGTAGCCGATGCCGCCGTCGTTCGGGTTGTCGGTTTCCTTTTTCTTGTCGATGTCCCATTGCTGGCCGATGAGGTGTTTGCGGGCCTTGACGATGGCGGGTTCGTATTTTTCCTGACCCGCGGCGACCATGGCGGTCACGGCGGTGGCGGTGTTGTAAACGCTCAGGCCGCGGTTGTAGATGCCGCCGTCTTCCTTTTGCTGGGCGAGCATCCAGTTGAAACCTTTTTCAAGATGTTCGGGAAGGGGGGCCTTGCGATCGAGGTTGGGATCGCGGCTGGCGGCGGTGAGGGCGAGCGCGGTGAAGGCGGGAGTGCCTTCGTCATCCCAGTGGCCGGCGGGTTTCTGCTGGGTTTTCAACCAGGCGTTGCCGCGGGCGATGGACTGGCGGATTTCCTGTTTGAGGGACTCGTAACGTTGCGGATTGCTCTCGGCGGCGTTGCCGATGGCCGTGGCGAGGAGGATCGATGTGAGTAGGAGTTTCATGGTTTTGGGAGTGGCTTGGCGTTTTGGTAGGGAGCGATGATCACGGTGACGGGGGTTCCCGCCGGGGGGACGCGCTTGGGGAAGGATGTCCAGACGGTGTCGTCTTCCCGGTCCTCACCAGGATAGCCCAGAAGTGCGGAGCGGGCTAGGAAGATGGCGGCGATGTCTCCGGTCAGCTCGGCGACAAATTTGCCTTCGGAAAAATCCGAGCCGCCATACACCCAGGGTCCGGCGGGCATGGAGGTGGCTTTCACGTCATGCTGGACCCATTCGTTGATGGAGTTGCGGCGGACTTTGCCGTTGTCGGTCCATTCCACTTCGATGGTGACGCGGGCGGCGGCTTTGATCTCGGCGGGGACGTCGGGGAATTTGTCGGAAATGACGCCGGGTTCTTTTTCAATCGCGTAGAGTTCGCGCGATGGCGGGTAGCGGAGCAGGGTGAAGGCGAGGTTGAGATCGGTGGCCGAGATCTCGGTGGCGAGCAGGGCTTCGTGGGTCTTGCCGTTTTGATGGACGATCAAATATTCCAGGAGTCCTTCCGCCATGTTCACTTTTGCGGGGAAGCGGATTTCCCGGGTTTTCTCATCGAAGGTCACTCCGCCGACTTGGTAGCGCGTGTCATCGAGTTTTTTGACGGACGGCTTGACCGCTTCCGCTTCTTTTTCCGTCGCGGGCGGGGCCTCCTGAGCCAGGGTCAGGGAGGCGCACCCAAGAAGAAGTATGAGAAAGCGTGGAAGCATGCGGAGCAGGGGTGGTGGAAACGTTTTGGAAGCGCGGAAAATTAGGCCGATTTGCGGATTACGGGGTCTTTTTTTGCGGCGGATTCAAGGCGGCGGCGAATTCGCTCCAGCAAAGGCGGGTGATGCGGAAATTAAGCGCGCTTTGCGGATCTTCGCCAGCGGTCAAAGCGGCGGGCGGCGTGTAGGCGGTGGCGCGGCCGAGGTGGCTGCGGACCAGCAGGAAAACGGTTTTCATCACCTCCTGGCGGAGGGTGTCCGGGGATTCCAAGGTGAAGGACAGGACTTCGGTGGAGGCGGGTTTTTTTCCGGGACCGCTGAGCCAGAGGGCGATGGGCACGGGTTTTTTGGCCGGGGTGTTCTTGCCGGCGGTCACCTTGGTTTTGACTTTCACGATGCCGGCTGAGGCTGTCTCCAAATCGCGGGCGATGTTTTCGAGGATGGGAGTGAGCGTTTTCGCCATCGTTCTCCCGGTTCCGGCGTGCAGTTCGATGGTGATGGCGGCTTCGGGTTTGGTATTCCAGTCCGGCAGGGTGGGGCGCAGGCGCTTGATCGCGGCAATGGCGGTGGCGGCCTGGGTCGCATCCGGTTTGGTCAAGTCGATGACCCGTTCCCACGCCAGCAGGGCGCGCTGGGATTCGCCTTTTTCCTCAAGGGCGGCGGCCAGCTCGATCAGGTGCGTGGAACCCAGCGGCGTGATTTCCCCGTAGTTGTGCAAGGTCGGCGGGGTGGTGAGGTCGCCGAGGTCGATCTTCGGCTTGGGCGGTTCCACGGGCGGCGGCGGTGGTTCGGGCGCTTTTTCCACGGGCGGGGCGGAAATCGCATTCTCCGGTTGGTCTGCTTGCGGGAGTGAGGATTCGATTTTCTGCCGGATTTCCACCAACTCCGCGGCGGATGGCGGTGTCATGAAATCCATGCGCCGCGTGTTGTTCCACCAGATGCCGCCGACCACGGCCAGGACGAGCAGGATGACGATTGGGATGGGGACTCGCACGGCCGGAACGTGGCGCGGACTCTTCGCGCGGGAAAGCGGAAATCACCGCGTTCCTGGAAAAGGAAGATGGCTGACCACGGAATACTCGGAAAAAAGAAGAAGTGATGAAGCTCGGGACTCTCACCTTTTGAGTGAATTCAGGATAAACAAAACGCCCCGCCCGGAAAACCGGGCGGGGCGTCTTGAGGAAATGGATTCGCGGAATCAGTTGGCGCTCTTCACGAGGAGGGCGCGCTTGCCGACGCGCTCGCGGAGGTAGTGCAACTTGGCGCGGCGGACCTTGCCCTTGTTGGTCACTTCGATTTTCGCGATCCGCGGGGTGTGCAGCGGGAACACGCGCTCCACGCCTTCACCGTAGGAAATCTTGCGCACGGTGAACGCTGCGTTCACACCGGAGCCGCCACGGGCGAGCACGATGCCGGCGAAAATCTGGATACGCTCTTTACCACCTTCAACAACCCGGCAATGGACCTTCACGGTGTCACCGACGTTGAACTCGGCGACGTCTTGCTTCAATTGCTCTGACTCGATCTTCTTAATGATGTGCATGGGGTCCTCCTTCGCGGGAAAAGTAAAAAGTAATGTGCGGTGCGTGTCCAAGCGGTGTGCCCTGACGCGCGGGGCGGGAGAGCTAGCGGTTCATTTGTGCAATTGCAACCGCGAAATTCATCGAACTTCAGGGTTTTCCATAAACCGCGGCCGGGTCGAACGATTTTCCGGGGCCGTTCATCACCAATTTCGCCGTGCCGCCGCCGGTTCCTGCCTTGACGGTGCGGTAAAAACACGAGTTCCGGCCGGTGTGGCAGGCCCCCGCGCCGATTTGGTCCACCAGCAGGACCAGCGCGTCCTGATCGCAGTCCGTGCGGATTTCCACGATTTTCTGGATGTGGCCGGAAGTGGCTCCCTTGTGCCAGAATTCCTTGCGCGAGCGCGACCAGTAAACCGCCTCGCCGATTTCCAACGTCCGCCGCAGCGACTCCTCGTTCATGTAGGCGAGCATCAGCGGCTCGCGCGTCGTCGCGTCCATCGCCATCGCCGGAATCAAGCCATCCGCATCGAATTTCGGAGAAAAGTCGGCGCCTTCCTCGATTTCAGCCTTCCCGCCGCGCAGGGCAAACACGTGTTGCGTATCCATGGCGGGAAACGTGAAACCCGCCCCGCTGGCTGTCCAGCCCTCAATGCAAATGGAAAACCGCGCTGGCGAACAGATCCGGCCGCAAATTTCAGGAATCCAAGGATGGAATCGGTCATCCGTGCCTTTCAATGTCTGATT
>CAYXZE010000254.1:0-4202 GCA_964469395.1 uncultured Luteolibacter sp. | reverse complement strand
TGGTTTTCGAAATCAAGTCCTTGGCGAGCAGGTAGCCGACCGGACGCCGGGTGGACGGGTCAACCACCGGCCAGCGGGAGAACCGTTCCTGGGCGATGTGGTTGAGGACGTCCTGCTGGTGGAATGTGGCATCGAGCCACCTGACGCGAGCCCAGGGGACCATGACCGAGGCAACCCGCTGGGAACGGATGTTCGAGAAATTGTCCATGATGAGATGGAAGCGGATGTCCTGAAGCTTCTTTTCGGCGGCCTGGCGGTGGATGCCGGTATCGGCAAGCACCAGGCGCGAGAGGGCGATGGCGGCTTCCGCTTCCTCGAACACCGCTGCGGAAGCTCCTCCGCGTTCCAGTTCGTCACGTTCGCTCAGATAGCGCGCCCGGACGACGATGCGGACGTTGGCGCTGATGGCGCGGCTGGCGGCGACTACCGCGGATCGATGCGAGGCGTTGGGGAGGGTCACGACCAAATGCGAGGCCTTTTTCATTCCGGCCTGTTCGAGAACGCCTTGATTCGAGGCATCGCCGAAAATCGCGACCTGGCCTTCGGCATGAAGCGACATGACGGTATCCATGTTCATGTCGATGACGACCGTGGAGAGTCCCGCATCCTGGAGCACGCGGTGCACGGAGCGTCCGACCGGTCCGTAGCCGACGACAATGGCGAGGCGTTTTTCATCATCCGAGGCGTGGGTGGGGCCGGATGGCGCGGGGTTCATTTTCGCCGCCCGTTTCTCGGCGCGTCCGTTCAGGAAGGCCCAGAGGCGGGGGTGTGTTCTCAGGCGATCCTCGATTTTCGGCAGGGCGCGGAACAACATCGGGTTGAGGGTGATGGAAATGATGGCCGAGGCGACCAGGAGATTGTGTCCGGCATCCGGCATCAGGCCGTGTTGCCGCGCCAATTCCGAAAGGATGAAGGAGAATTCCCCGATCTGGGCGAGGCCGATCGCAACCGTAAGGGCCGTGCGGACGGAATGGCCGAGCACCGCGACAATCAGCAGGGCGGTGAGCGGCTTGACGATCAAAATGATGCCGAGACCCGCAGCCACCATCAGGGGTTGCTCGATCAGGAATGATGGATCAAACAGCATTCCCACGGAAACGAAGAACAATACGGCAAAGGCGTCCCGGAGTGGCAATGCGTCCGCCGCCGCCTGATGGCTGACCGGAGATTGAGCGACGACCATTCCAGCCAGGAATGCGCCGAGCGCCATGGACGCGCCGAAGAAGAAGTAGGAGGCGGCGGCGATGGCGACTGAAAAGACCAGAACCGTCAGCGTGAACAATTCGCGGGATCTCAGCCGGGCGACTTTCACCAGTGCCCACGGGACGATTTTCGCGCCTGCGATCAGCACGATGCCCACGAGCACCACCAGCTTGACCATGGCGACTCCGAGCGTCCACAGGAAGCTGCCGCTCTCCGCAGCCGCGGCGGCCCCACCGGCGGCGGCATGCGCTCCCTCCGCAGTCGCGGCGGCACCGGCTCCGGCTCCGGCGAATTCCACTCCCATTACGGGAATCAAGACCAGGAGGATGACGGTGAAAATGTCCTCCACGATCAGCCAGCCGACCGCCACATGTCCTTGCCGGGCTCCGAGGACATCGGCATCCATGAGGACTCTCATCAGCACCACGGTACTCGCCACGGCCATGGCCATGCCCAGAACCGCGCCGGTGGTCAGTGACATGCCAAAGGCGTGAAACACCACCATCGCCACGAGGCAGGCGATGAGGCTTTGTCCGACCGCGCCGGGGATGGCGATGTTTTTGACCGCGATGAGATCCTTCAGATGGAAATGGAGACCCACGCCGAACATCAGCAAAATCACCCCGACCTCCGCGAGTTGCTGGGCCAGATGGATGTCTCCGACGAATCCGGGCGTGTTTGGTCCGATGAGCACGCCCGCCAGCAAATAACCGACGATCGGTGAGAGCCGGAGCCACTGTGTCAGCAGCCCCAGAACCCAGGCGGCGGTAAAGGCTGCGGCGATGGTGGAAATGAGTGTCAGGTCATGCATGGGTGCGGAGCAGGGTAGGGGCTGGGAGTGGCTTTTTCATAAATCGTCTGGATTGCCCGTTTTCATGAAGGAAACGGGATGGCTGGCGCCGAATTTCAAAAATTCCGCCGGTTGGTAATCGAACGGAAGAGATTGTGCAACGATTCCGTGCGAATCATTTTCATCAGGCCGACAAACAGGTTGTAGGCTTCGTTTTTGTATTCAACTAGCGGATCTTTTTGGCCTTGCGAGCGGAGGTTCACGCCTTCGCGCAGTTCTTCCATGTTTTCAAGATGTTCCTGCCATAACCGGTCGATGGCCAGCAGCACCATCCGGCGCTCATGGTTTTCGAGCGCGGCGGCCGGCAGCTCGCGGGTCTGGCTGTCGTAGGCGGCGGAGACTTTTTCCACCAGCATGGAGATGATGGCGTCCGCATCGGAACCGGGGAAGTCCTCGTCGGTGAGATTCACGGGGAGATTGGCATCGGCCCATTGGCGGAGCTGGACGGCCAGTGATTCGTCGGGATCGCACTCGGCTAGAACCTCATGGATTCTATCCGGGATGACGGTTTTGATGATGTCCCGGACCAGGCCGCGGGTGTCGTCGGTGGCGAGCACCTCGTTCCTGTAGCCGTAAACAATTTCACGCTGGAGGTTCATCACGTCGTCGTAATCGAGAACCTGTTTGCGGCCCTGGTAATTTCTCTGCTCAAGCTGCTTCTGGGCGGTCTCGATGGTTTTGCCGAGCGACGAGTTCCTGAGGGATTTCTGATTTCCGGAGCCGAACTGCTCGATGGTCGCGGTCATGCGGTTTTGCGCCGCGTGGTTGCGCATGAGATCGTCTTCGAGGGAGATGAAAAACTGCGAGCGGCCGGGATCTCCCTGACGGGAGCAGCGGCCGCGAAGTTGCCGGTCCACGCGCCGGGACGGGTGGCGTTCCGTGGCGATGACAAACAGTCCGCCGAGTTCCGCGACACCTTTTCCGAGTTTGATGTCGGTGCCGCGTCCGGCCATGTTGGTGGCCACCGTGACGGCTCCCAATTGGCCGGCTTGCGCGACGATTTCCGCCTCCCGCTCGTGGAATTTCGCGTTGAGCACGGTATGCGGTATTTTCTCCCGCTTGAGGAGCCGGGCGAGTGTTTCCGAGGCCTCGACCGAGGCGGTGCCCAGGAGGACCGGCTGGCCGGACGCGTGCGCCTGGGTCACGCGCTCGACCACGGCGTTGAATTTTTCCCGGCGGGTCCTGAAGATCCGGTCGTTTTCGTCGATCCGGATGTTCGGCGTGTTGGTCGGGATCGGCAACACGTCGAGATGATAGATGTCGTGGAATTCCGCGGCTTCCGTCTCGGCGGTGCCGGTCATGCCCGCGAGTTTTTCATAGAGGCGGAAATAATTCTGAATGGTGATGGTGGCGTAAGTCTGGCTTTCCTTTTCGATGGAGACCCGTTCCTTGGCCTCGACCGCCTGATGGAGTCCGTCCGACCACCGGCGGCCCGCCATTTCCCGGCCGGTGCTTTCGTCGATGATAATCACCCGGCCATCGCCGACCACGTAGTGAACATCCTTTTCATAAAGGCAGTAGGCCTTGAGGAGTTGAGAGATGTTATGGACGTTGGCCGCCTGCACATTCACTTCGCGCTGGATTTCTCCGCGCGCGGCGGCCTTTTCCTCCGCCGTCAGGTTCCGGGCGGCGTCAATGGCCGCGAGGCGGTGGCTCGTGTCGGGGAGGGTGAAAAAATCCGCGTTGCCGGAAGATAGGGATTTGCGGCCTTTTTCCATCAGATCCGCGCTGTTGTTTTTTTCGTCGATGACGAAAAAGAGCTCTTCCTTGAGCTTGAAGATGTCTTTCCGGAAGGCTCCCTTTTGGTAGGAAAGCTCGGTTTTTTCCAGGAGCCGGCGCATTTCCGGGTTTTCCATGAAGCGGATGAACTGCCGGTTCCGTGGTTGTCCGAGCTTGAGCTTGTAGAGGCAGACTCCGGCCTCGGCGGCATCGCCGGCCTCGAACCGGCTCTTGGCTTCGGAGGCGAGCCGGTTGCAGAGTTCGGTTTGTTTTTTGACGAGCTTTTCAACCAGCGGCTTGAAATGGACGTAGTGGTGCGAATTCGTGCCCGATGGTCCGGTAATGATCAGCGGGGTGCGGGCATCGTCAATGAGGACCGAGTCCACTTCGTCAATGATGGCCAGGTAGTGTCCGCGCTGGACCTGTTCCT
>CAYXZE010000253.1:0-4239 GCA_964469395.1 uncultured Luteolibacter sp. | reverse complement strand
GCGGCTTAAAACCCTCAGTCGGTTTGTGACAAGCGGCTCACGCGGCTGGGGGGATTTTTACTCGGACAAAGGTTCGATCTTCCTTCGTATTGGAAACATCTCTACGACATCTATCGATCTACGACTTGACCGCATTAGCTATGTGAACCCTCCTGCCGACTCAGAAGGTGAGCGGACCCGGGCCATAGCAAATGACATTTTGCTCTCTATTACTGCCCAAATAGGTGCTGTCGGAGTTGTGCCAGAGGGATTTGGTGAAGCGTTTGTAAATCAGCACACCGCTTTGATTCGGCTTCGCCGCAATGTGGGTATTCCACGCTGGATCGCTTACGTCCTTCTTTCGAGGTTTGGTAAGCAACAGTGCCAACTTCTTACGAACGGCGGCACAAAGATTGGTCTTACACTCGATGATGTGCGTTGCCTGAACATCATTTGCCCACCGATAGGTGAGCAGGATAAGATTGTTGCCGAAATCGAGCGGCAATCCCTTGGCATCGCCACCGCCATCGCCCGCACCGAGCGAGAAATCGCGCTGATGCAGGAATACCGCACCCGCCTGACCGCCGACATCGTAACGGGCAAGCTGGACGTGCGCGAAGCCGCCGCGAAGCTGCCGGAGCCCGTGGCGGAAGAATCCGCAGATTCCGAAATTTCCGAGGAAGAAACCGAACTGGAGGAGGTGGAGGAATAAAAAAAGTTCCCACGGTGGAAACTTTTTATTGAATTCCCTCCAGGGGAAGCCATTTTGCCCATGCGAATCATCGCCAAAAAGTCCCTGATTGACTACTGGACCGCCGTCCCCGCCACCAAGTCGGAGCTGGAAGCCTGGCACGCGGAAGCCAAAGCCGCGGACTGGAGCACGCCAGCCGAAGTGAAGGCGAAATACGGCAATGCCAGCATCCTCAAGGACGGACGGGTGGTGTTCAACATCTGCGGGAACAAGCACCGGTTGGTAGTCTGGATCAATTACGAGTTCCGCGCCATCTACATCCGCTTTCTCGGCACCCACAAGGAATACGACAAAATCGACTCTCAAAGCATCTGATGAAACCCAAGCTGATCAAAACCGCTGCCGACCACGCCGCCGCGCTGGCCCGCATCGATGAATTGTTCACCGCCAAGCCGGGCACACCGGAAGGCGACGAACTCGATTTGCTGGTGACCCTGGTCGAGCTGTACGAAGAGAAGCAGTTTCCGATCGCCCTGCCGAGTCCGGTGGAAGCCATCCGCTTCCGCATGGAACAGCAGGGGCTGAAACCCAAGGATCTGGTGCCCTACATCGGCAGCGCCCCGCGCGTCTCGGAGGTTCTCTCCGGCAAACGACCGCTCAGCCTCGCGATGATTCGCAAGCTGGTGAAGGGACTCGGCGTTCCGGCCGAGGTTCTTCTCCAGGAGCCGGGGGCGGAACTGCCTTCCGATGCCCTGTTGGAACAGGCCAGACGTTTCCCGATTGCCGAAATGGTGAAACGCCGCTGGTTCGCCGGATTTGCCGGGACGGCAATGGAAGCGAAACAGCAGCTCGAAGAATTGATCGGACGGTTCATGGAGCCGCTTGGTGAAACGTCTCTCCTGCCATCTCTCAATCGCCAGCATGTGCGCGACGGAGGTAAGGACGATCCCAACGCCCTCGCGGCATGGAGAATCCGGGTAGCGACACTTGCTCTCGAAGAAAGCCTGCCTGCCTATCGCCCCGGCGCAGTGGACATCAAGTTTCTGCGTGAACTTGCAAAGTTGAGCTATCTGGACTCTGGTCCCCGTCTCGCCAAGGAGTTTCTAAGCAAGGCCGGCATCCATCTGGTCTTCGAGCGCCACCTGCCTCACACCCACCTCGACGGCGCAGCCATGAGATTGCCGTCCGGAGCTCCGGTCGTCGGCCTGACGCTGCGCTATGATCGGCTCGACAACTTCTGGTTCACTCTTTTCCACGAGTTGGCGCATGTGGCGCTGCATCTGGATGGCGATGAAATCGACGTGTTTTTCGATGACATTACCAAGACCAGCAAGGATCGCCGCGAGAAAGAGGCGGATGATCTGGCGTCGGAGGCGTTGATTCCTACCGATCTTTGGAAGGCCGCAAAGCTGCGTCGGAATACCCCGCCCGTGAACGTCGTGGCATTCGCCGAAAAACTCCGGATCAGTCCCGCAATTCCTGCCGGAAGGGTCCGATTCGAGTCGAAGGACTACAAGGTGATGAAATCCTTGATCGGTTCCGGCAAGGTCAGGCCCATGTTTGGACTGGCGAGTTGATTCACCCCCAGCCCCATCCATTCATGCCCACCGACACCACCGAAAAAGGACTGGAAACCATCATCATCCGTCACATGACCGGGACGGACGGCTTGTTCGCGGATGGCGCGTCACCAGTGATGGATAGTCCCGACAGCATCGCGGCCCAAAAAGCCGGTGGCAGCGGTTGGCACGCCGGCTCCCCCGCCGCATACGACCGGGCGCACTGCATCGACGTGGTGCAACTTTTCGCCTTTCTTCAGTCCACCCAGCCGGACACGCTGGCGAAGCTCAAGATCGGGAATTATAGCGACGCGAAGAACATCACCCGCCAGAAGTTTCTCGCCCGCATCAGTTCGGAGATCGGCAAGCGCGGTGTGATCGATGTGCTCCGCCGTGGCATCGACGACGGTCCGCTGCACTTCGAGATGTTTTACGGCACGCCTTCCCCCGGCAATGAGAAGGCGGCGGAACGCTTTGCCCAAAACCGTTTCAGCATCACCCGCCAACTTCGCTACAGCCAGGAGGAAACCCGGCGCGCGCTCGATCTCGCGGCGTTCATCAATGGCCTGCCGGTTTCCACCTTTGAGCTGAAGAACAGCCTCACCAAGCAGACGGTGGAAGATGCAGTGGAGCAATACCGCCGCGACCGCGACCCACGGGAGAAACTTTTCGGCTTCGGCCGCTGCATGGTCCACTTCGCCGTCGATGACGCGGAGGTCCGGATGTGCACGGAACTCAAAGGCAAGTCATGTTGGTTTCTCCCCTTCAACAAGGGCTGGAACGATGGCGCGGGCAATCCGCCGAATCCGAACGGACTCAAGACCGACTACCTGTGGAAGGAAGTCCTCACGCCCGCCAGCCTCACGAACATTCTGGAAAACTACGCCCAGATCATCGAGGTCAAGAATCCCAAGACCGGAAAGAAGAAGCTCACGCAGATCTTCCCGCGCTTTCATCAACTCGGAGTCGTGCGCGAAGTTCTATCAGACGTGGGGGATCACGGCGTCGGCAAACGCTACCTCGTCCAGCAATCGGCCGGCAGTGGCAAATCGAATTCGATTGCCTGGCTCGCCCATCAGTTGGTGCGCGTGCGGCACAACGACAAGGAGGTTTTCGATTCCGTCATCGTCGTCACCGACCGCCGCATCCTCGACGACCAACTCCAGAAGACCGTCAAACAGTTCATGCAGGTGAGCGCCACCGTCGGCCACGCTAAACGCTCCGGCGACCTGCGCCGCTTCATCGCCGAGGGCAAAAAGATCATCATCACCACCGTCCAGAAGTTCCCATTCATCCTCGATGAAATGGAGGGAGAAGGGGCCGGGAAGAATTTCGCCATCATCATCGACGAAGCGCACAGCAGCCAGGGCGGCAAGACCGCCTCCGCCATGAGCAAGGCGCTGGGCGAAGCCGATCCCGAAGACGAGATCAACGACGCCATCGAGAAACGCATCAAGTCACGGCGACTGCTGGAAAACGCGAGCTACTTCGCCTTCACCGCCACGCCCAAGAATAAGACGCTGGAATTGTTCGGCATTCCGCTCCCCCCAGACGCCGAGGGCAAGATCAAACACCGCCCCTTCAACAGCTACACCATGAAGCAGGCGATCCAAGAGGGTTTCATCCTCGACGTTCTGCGTTCCTACACGCCTGTCGAGAGCTACTATCGCCTGATCAAGAAGATCGAAGACGACCCGGAATTCGACAAAAAAAAGGCACGCAAGAAACTCCGCCGCTACGTCGAAAGCCACGACCACGCCATCCGTCTCAAGGCGGAAATCATGGTGGATCATTTCCACGATCACGTCATGTCCGTCGGCAAGATCGGCGGCAAGGCCCGCGCCATGGTCGTGTGCAGCGGAATCGAGCGGGCGATCCAGTATTACCACGCGTTCAAGGCCTACCTGGCCGAGCGTAAAAGTCCCTATCAGGCCATCGTCGCGTTTTCCGGTGAGTTCGAATTCAAGGGCGGCGGTTTCAGGTTGTTAGCGAATAAATGTTAGATTGGCA
>CAYXZE010000252.1:0-4260 GCA_964469395.1 uncultured Luteolibacter sp. | reverse complement strand
AGGGTTTCCTGCTTGAACCAATATCTCTCGGACGCCTTGAAGCCGACCGTGGCCATGGCCAGGACCAGTAGGATGACCGCGTAAACCCGGACCAATACCAAAGATGTCGCGGCCCGATCCATCTGGCGATCCGCCCGGCCCAAGAGGGCGACGGAAATCCGCCACAGCACCCATAGTAAAGACGCCATCGCGAGACCCAACGCGGCCCAAAACATCCATGGCATTTGTTTTGCCTCTGCGGAATCGAACTTCAAGGCCTCCAGCCAAGATCCCTTCATGAGGGAAATCGCCGCCCAGCCGATCATCGGGATAAACGCCGTCGAAGAGACAACCGCCAGCCATCCCGGCCAAGACGGTTTGTGAAAACCCAACCCGCCGGCTCTTTTCGCCAACCGCCAGCGGGTGATTTGAGCCGGCACCACGAGCCACAGCAGCCACAGGCCGAGAAAATGGGCCGCAGGCATTAACCAAGCCGTGCCGCCTATCCCGAATTGCCGTCCGCCGAGTGGAGTGAGGCGATTCAATACCATCACGAAAGCAAATGGCAGCAACACACCAGCGCCGAGAATCCAAACCCAGTCGCCCGCATTCAACAGTTCCTTCATCCGCCGCGCCAAGCGGCGGGACAGGACTGCTACACGGAATCGATAGGCTGCGATGAAACCAAGGCATAAAGCCATTATCACCCATGAGATATAGCTGTAAACCCACGACAGGATTTCATGGTCCAGCAGGCGTTGAGGTTTGAGTTCCGCGTCCGTTAATGGCGGTTGGTGCTCCACATGTCTGGTCAATATTTCGATAGATCCCAACATTCCTCCCGTAATCGTGTCGGTATCAACGGCTTTGCCATCCACGATGAATTTTCGGGAGTTTAGTTGTTCTTTTCTCTCGTTCAAACGGGTCGCGATTGCGTTCCAAGGATCGGCAGTGTCCTGAAGTCCTAGCTTTTCGGCAGTGGTGCCGAAACTCTCGGAGATCTCGCTGACCAAGACGGATTTCACCAACTCGTCCACCAGAACTCCGGTTTGTTCGCTGTAAATTCGGCGAAGGAATTGTTCTCCGTCCGTAGAGATTTCCTGAAATCCCGGAATATCTCCGCTTTCACCTAAGCTCCATGCTTTGGCGGCAATGACCTGCGCCAACACCCTCAGGCGCAGGCTCGGAAATCCGGAGTTCATGGATAAGCAACTGACGGAGTCCATCTTCTCGATGAGACTTCCTTCGGGGAGTAGGGGGAGGCGCTGTCGTAGGAGTTTCGTGCTGTAGTCCGTGTATTTTGGCTGGTCTCGCGCTTCCTTGAGCAAAAGCAGAGCGCGAGCAAAGCGGGCTTGGTCCAGAATTTCCCAAGCTTTCGGTTCCTCATGCACTATCTTGCCTGCCACTTTCTTGCTCTTGCGCGGCTTGCTTTTCACAGCATCTCTCGCCTCCGCCGCCACTGCCAGATAGGTGAACCAAGAATTCGTGGGATCGATGCGTCTGGCGGTTTCAAGAAAATCCGGCGGCAGGTCTCTCTTTTCCCCCATGTAAGCCGCCGCATAGTCCGCGAAAAACGCTGGATTTTCCGGCTCGCTCCGCCAGAGTGCCTCTTTGCGCTCTGCGATGTTTTCCTTGGTTAGATCTCCAAACAGCAGGAGTTTGTCACTTTCACTGAGTTTGCTGGCGAGTCGATCCATGGGCTCCTTCGGAAGAGGGGTGAATATGGATCCCGCAGACACCCATTTCCCCCATGTTGCCAATCGGGAAGTTTCATCGAGGTCCGAGATGAGAGCGCCTGTGAAAGTCGTCATCACCGCCACCCAAAGGCCGATGCTCCAGATGGATTTGCCTTTTCGTGCATCCACTGTTTCCCACCGCGCCACCATCGCGTGCTCGGGATCGCCTTCATCCGTGATCCGGTTTTCCAAAAAGTCCGCGGCCGCGTGTTTCATTTCCGCATTGTCGGCGAGCGGGCGGGTGGCGGCTTCGATGAGGCGTTGTCGGGGATCTTGCATGTGGCAGGAGTGAGGGAATCAGGCTTGGCGGGGAATGCGAAGGTGTAAATCGGCAGAGATTCGGTGGGTGCGGTCGAAGATTTCATTTCCAAGTGGAAATCCTGAAGGGGGAGGGTATGCAAAAAAAACGGCGGCCTCGCGTGGAAGCAGCCGTCCGAATAATCGGAAAAAAGGTGGAAGTTACTTCAGGAGCTTGGCTGATTCTTCGGCCGTCTTTTTCGCGCCTTCCTTCATGTAGGAGTCCACCGTTTCTCAGCGGTCGTAGCCGAGGATTTCGCGGAGTTCTTTGCGTAGTTGGACCGCCACTTTGTATTCGTAGGTGCTCATGCCCGGAGATGCGGGATCCAGCTTCATGAACGTGTCCCGCTCGAACCAATATTGCTCGGCCGCTTTGAAAACGGGGACGAGCGAGATCATCACGAGCATCGCACTCGCGTAAGTGGGAATCAGCACGCGGGCGATCGTGCTGCTCGCGAGCACGCGGGCGGGTTTCGCTGTAAAGAAGGCGCGGGCGGCAATCGCCAACAACCAGATTTTCGGCAGGAGAAGGAAAGCCGACATCATCGATACCGTGGTCATGGATCTGAAATGCGGCATGAAACCGATGCCCACGATGTAGATGGCTGTCGCGATCACCGCGCTCCAGCCGACCCAGGATTTGCCCCAGGTGAATCCGAAGCTGGAAGCCCTTTTCGCGAGCCGCCAGCGGGCGATCAGAATCGGGACGGTGAGCAGTAAAAGAACCAGCGCGTAGAAATGCGCCATCGGCAAAATGAACGTCAACCCATAAACGCTGAACTCTCTGCCACCCAGCGGGGTGAAGCGATTGAGGATCATTACGAACAAGAACGGCAATATGACTCCAAAACCCAACACCCATAACCAATCGACCGGCAGCAACAGGGATTCCAGTCGTCGAGCTAGCCGGTGGGTCAGAGTTCCTTGTCGAAACCGAAACGCCCAAACCAGTAAGAGGAAGACGCCCAGCAGAAAAAACGCCGCTACGGAGCAAAGCATTGAGACGATTTCATGATCCATCAGACGTCCGGGCTTCAACTCGACATCCGAAATCGCAGGAGTATTTGCGGCCTGTCTGCTGACTATGGGAGTGACGACGCCGGCCAAATAACCCGCTTTTCTCTGAAATTCGACTCCATCTATCAGAAGTTCCCGTTTCTTGCTGGCCTCCCGCTCCTCATACAATTTATCATAAATCGCTTGAAGTCGTTCGGCTTCCGGGTGGATACCGATTTCTCTCGCGCCTGCTGCCAATCCTTGTGATGAAGTTGAGACGTTGACCCTGAAAACGAGTCCGGCCACCAGCGTGCAGGGCTCCATGGAAAGCGTCTTGCGACTGAGCGCGTCGGAATCCGCGATCAGTTCCCGAAATTCGGACGTGTTCTTGTCTTTGGCTAGCAATGACGCCTTGGCGGCGATGGTGTCTGCGATTCTTCGAATAGAAATCAGGCTGGTTGCTGTGATTCCTGCGATGTGTCCGATCGAGATCAGTCGTTCGGTTTGATTTCCTTGAGCCAGCAATGGAATCTTCTGCCGCCACTCTTCGAATTGGTAATCGTCGCAAAATGACAGGTCGCGAGCCTCACGGACCAGACGCAGGGTGCGATCCAGCCGATCCCGGTCAAGAATCTCCCATTCCGGAGCCTCGCGCGCGGCTTTGGCTGTTGTGGATTGGGTTTTCTTTTTGACGCAGTCCTTAGCTTCGACTCCGGCGGCGACGTAGATGAACCACGCGTTCTGCGGATCGACTCGCCGTGCTTGGAGCAGGAAATCTTCGGGGAGCTTCTCATTTTCCGAGAGATAGGCTTCGGCGTAGCGAGCGAAATAGGCCGGGTTCTCGGGGTGGCGATCCCATAAGCCTTTCGCTTTTCCTGCTTTTGAATGCTGTGAATCATCTCCGTATAGGATGAGTTTCTCCTCTTCGGTGAGAGTGTTTTTTCCGGGTTTGCGGAGAGGTGTATCCAAGTTTTTTCCTGAAACCAGATGAAATGCCTGTCTGAAGGTGATGGCTGAATATGCGCCGATGGATAGGACTGTCGTCGAAACGATCAGTAACAGGGAGAAAAGCAGAATGCGCCAGACGGGTTTGCGCTTTTTGGAATCCAGAACATCCCAGCGGCTGATCGCTTCTTCCGCGCCAGCCGCGTGTGTTTCCGTCAGCTCGCCGAGCAGGTGGCTGGCCGCCAGCTTCAATTCCGCATTGTCGGCGAGCGGGCGGGTGGCGGCTTCGATGAGGCGTTGTCGGGGA
>CAYXZE010000251.1:0-4272 GCA_964469395.1 uncultured Luteolibacter sp. | reverse complement strand
AAGTCCCGGACTCACCGCTGACACCCGGGACACCAATACGTCGCGCGCTGGCCGAGGACCTTTTGCCGGATGGCGGCGCCACATATCCGGCAGGGCTCGCCTTTCCGATCATAAACAAACAGCCGCTGCTTGAAATAACCGGGCGCACCGTCGGAGTTGAGGAAATCCCGCAAAGTGGTGCCGCCCTCCAGAATCGCCGCGGCCAGCACCTCGCGAATGGCGGTCACGAGTTTTTCCAACCGCGGCCGGGTGAGTTTGTTCGCCGGAGCTTCCGGGCGGATGCCGGCCCGGAACAAGGCCTCGGAGGCATAGATATTCCCCACGCCGACGACGACCTTCGCGTCCATGATGACGAGCTTGATCGCCGCCGAACGTTTCGCGCAGGCGGCTTTGAGATGCCCTGCGGTGAATGCGTCTTCCAGCGGCTCCGGGCCGAGATTTTTCAACAAATCATGGGTAAGCGGATCCGCTTCCATCAACCGCAACACCAGCCCGAAACGCCGTGGATCATGGAAACGAAGCTGCCGGCCATTGCCCAGGGTGATGCCGACGTGGTCGTGTTTTTTCCAAGCTTCCGCCGGATCGATCACCCGCAGGCTGCCGGACATGCCCAGATGGATGAGCACCGTGGAACGGTCGTCGATTTCCAGCAAAAGATACTTCGAGCGGCGGGTCACTCCACGGATGGTCCGCCCTTCCAACTCCGCCAGGTTTTCCGAAACCGGCTGGCGCAAATCGTAACGCCGCACGATCAGCCCGGTCACGGCCACACCGGTGACGTGCGGCTCGATGCCGCGTCGCGTGGTTTCGACTTCGGGAAGCTCGGGCATGATTCAAAGCAGGACGTATCGCGCGATCGCCAGCACATGGCAGGCGCTGCCGCAGAGCACGAAGAGGTGCCAGATCGCGTGGTTGTATGGCAGCCGCTTCCAGGCGAAGAAGACGACGCCGAAGGAATAGGCGCACCCGCCCGCGACCAGCCACCACACACCCGCAAGGGGCAGGCCGCGGACCAGCGGACCAAGCGCGAAAACGATCAGCCAGCCCATCGCCAGATAGAGCGCGGTGGAAACCCAATGGTCCCTTTTTCCCTTCCGCAGCGTTTTGATCAAAACTCCCAGAATGGCCAGCGTCCACACCGTGCCGAACAACCACCAGCCGGTGGCTCCCCGCAGCGTGATGAGCGTGACCGGCGTGTAGGACCCGGCGATGAGCAGATAGATGCAAGCGTGGTCGAGCGCCTGGAACCGCCCCTTCCAACAGGCGGAGGTGAAGCCGTGATAGAGCGTGGAGGACAGGTAAAGCAGCACCAGCGATGAGCCGAACACCACTGCGGAAATCACCTTCAACGGCTCGCCCGCCGCAAGCAGAATCATCGTCACCAGGGCGGCGATGCTGAAAACCACGCCCGCGGCATGCGTCGCCAGGCTCGCCATCTCTTCGCGGTGGGAGTCGCACAAGGGCGAGCGGTTTGAGGGTTCGGGGGACATTCTGTGGTGTGGTCGCGAAGGTCAGCCGTTGGCTTTTTCGGTGAGGTCGCTCTCAGCGGAGGTAAAGCATCTCGCTCCGCCAATTGTTATCGGGCGTGATGTCGCCGCCGGGATTCCCCAGCGTCAGGCTGGAGCGGATCCGGACCGGTTCGTCCCGCGGCAGGATTCCGGCGCGGACCGACATGGAAAAGGTCTGGATGGAGCCGGGCGTGATCGTCGTCGCGTTGAATTGCCGATTGCCGAACGGCGTGGCGATTTCCACCAGGGTGTTGATCAAATTGACGGTGCCGCGGTTTTGCACGGTGACTTGGATTTCATCGTTACCGCCGGGATCGGCTGATTTTATAATCCGCTGGCTGGTGATGGCGGCATCGACCATGCCGGGGATGCCGCGGCGCATGACCCGCCCCAGATCGAGGATGCCGACGCCGTATTCGGAATCCGGCCCCGGGATGCCGGCCTCGTTGGAATACTTCATGACGATTTCCGCCGCCTGACTGGCACTCATGGTGACGCCGCGGCCCTGGGACATCGTCGCGGCGATGGCCCCGCTGACAATCGGCGCGCTGGCCGAAGTGCCGCTGATCGGCTGATAGCCGCCGCCCGGCCAGGCGGCGTTGATCGCGTAGCCGGGCGCGGTGAGCGAGAGATAGGTGCCGTAGTTCGCGAAATCCAGATGCTCGCCGCGGGCATCCACGGCTCCCACGCTGATCACACTCGGATAGGCCGCGGGATACATGGCGTCCGCCCGCCCGGAATTCCCCGAAGCGGCGACGATCAAGGCGTGGTGATCCCGGGCATATAACACGGCTTCCTCGATGAGCGGGTTGTTTTCGCGCGTGCCCATCGAAATGTTGATGATGTGCGCGCCGGAATCCACCGCCGCCAGAATCCCGGCGGCGAGTGCGAAGGCATCCGCCTTTCCCGATTCATCACCGACGCGGATGGAGATGAGTTCCGCCGCCGGCGCGACTCCGGGAGCGGACGGGTCATTTCCCGCGATGAGCGAGGCCACCGCCGTGCCGTGGCCGTAGATTTTATCGGGATCGTCCGGAAAAGGCGTGATCGCGATGGATTGGGAAAGCCCCGGCAGCGCGGGATGCGGGACGACGCCGGAATCGATCACCGCGACTTTCACCCCGGCTCCCCAGCGCGAATGGTCCGTGGTGACGCCCAGCCACGGCAGCAGGCCGTCTTCAAATCCGACAAGCCCGGCTTGGACGGGGCCGCTGGCTGGATGCGGCGCGGGGACGGCGGGCAGGGAGTCGTAGGCGATGATGTTTTCCCCATCCAGCAGATTGGCGAGGTCCGCCCACTCGTCATAACCCAGCCGGATCGCCCGCAAGCGGTCCAATTGATCCACCAAATGGATCTTGCTGTTCGCCAGGGCGGCGAGGAACCCGCCATAGGTTTCATCCGAAGGAAAGCGCAGGATGACTTCATCCCGAGACTTGCTGGCGAAAATCTCGACCGTGGTGCCGTCCCGGAATTCATCGCGGCGGATCACCGGCCGGGCTCGCAAGGGAGGCGGGTCCGCCGTCTTGACAGGCTCCGCAGGCAATGGAGCCGCGCTCCTCGCCCGGGATTCCTCCGGACCACGCGCAATCCACCAGACTGATAGAGCGCAGAGCCCCGCCATCAAGCAGCTCGGAAGATGTCGTCGGGAAATTTTCATCAAGCGGTCCGGCCGCGGATCAAAACGGCGGCGGGCCTCACCCTCGACGAAACCGGACAACTTGGAAAGCCGGAATCACCGGCCGAAGCACGCATCGACCCGCGAAGGATCTAACCGCTTTGGCGGCGGACAGGATGACCGCGCTCCGCAAGGCGGGTCAGGCCAGCTCCAGCGCCAGATAAGCCTCGATTTCCCGCGAGGGATCGTGGGCGCGCATGAAGGTCTCGCCGATCAGCACGGCATTCGCCCCCGCCTCCAGCACGCGGCGGGCGTCGTCGAGCGTCTTGATGCCGCTTTCGGAAACGAGCAGCACGTCGTCCGGCACCTCCTCGGCGAGCTGCTCGGTGGTTGCCAGATCGACGGAGAAGGTTTTCAGGTTGCGGTTGTTCACGCCGATCAAGTCCGCGCCGAGTTCCAGCGCGCGCTCCATTTCCCGCAGGTCGTGGACTTCCACCAGCACGTCGAGCGTGAACGCCTTGGCCTCGTCGTAAAGCCGCCGCAGCGTGTCATCGTCCAGCGCGGCGACGATGAGCAGGATGGCGTCCGCCCCGGTGACGACCGCCTCGTGGATCTGCACCTCGTGAATGGTGAAGTCCTTGCGCAGCAGCGGCGCGTTGGAAAACTTGGAAATCCGCGAGAGATAGCTGAGGGAGCCTTGGAAATATTTCTCGTCGGTGAGGATCGAGAGGCAGGACGCGCCGCCATCCAGATAGCGTTTCGCCTGACGAACGGGGTCGAAGTCCGGATCGATCACGCCGACCGAGGGCGACGCCTTTTTCACTTCCGCGATCACGCCGAGCCGACCGGGCCCGCGATCCAGCGCCGCGCGGAAGCCGCCGAAATCGTTGCGTTGCAAGGCTGCGGCGCGTAGCAGCGCGGCGCGGGGCATCAGGGCGGCGACCTCTTGGTGCTTGGTGGCGATGATTTCAGCGAGCTTGTCGGACATGTGTGCGGGAAAAGAAACCCGAGGCCGGAAAAATGAACATGGAAAATTTGTGAATTTTGACTTGCTCGCCATCGCTGCCCATGTAGAAAGCCCCCGACGCGTTCAACAACGCGGGCGTAGCTCAGTGGTAGAGCGCCACCTTGCCAAGGTGGATGTCGTGA
>CAYXZE010000250.1:0-4320 GCA_964469395.1 uncultured Luteolibacter sp. | reverse complement strand
GCGGAGAATGTGAATTACGTGCGTTTCGACAATATTCAGGCCGACGACTCTGGTAAGCTTGAGATCATCTGGGAGAATCCTGCCGGCGGCTCTGCCTGGTCCTCTTTCAACGGCTTACAGGTTCAAATCCCCGAGCCCTCCACCGCACTCCTCGGCGGCCTGGGCATGCTCGCCCTGCTGCGCCGCCGCCGCTGAGCTTCCTGTTCATCGCTTGGCTCACCATGGAGGAGGGGAATTTTTCCCCTCCTCTTTTTTTCGTCCGGAATTCCAAAAGAGGTAAAACGAGTCTCATTTTCTCCCTTGGCGCTGAAAAAACAAAGCGGTCAGCGAGTGGCGGCTTCCTGGATTTTATCGCCCGTTTTCTCGACGTCCTGGCCGAATCCCTTGACGGTGGCGCAGGAACTGACGAGACCGGCCAGAAGAAGCGCGGCGGCTCCGGCGGCGATGAGGGAAAAACGACCGGGCGATGTGGCCGAATGTCGGCAACGAGTCTTGGTTGGAAGGATCGGGTTCATGGCGAAAACCTGTTTTGCAGGTGCCGCGCCGGGCGCTGGAAAAAATCACAAACCTTTCATTTTGAATGAATTTCGAGAAACCCGCGGACACTTGATGGAATAAGTCGCGATGCAAGTTGCACGACACAAAGGAATCCCGTAGCATTCCGCACGATAGAGGACCAATCCCCCACCCTCGATCCAGCCCTAAAGTTTTGGAATTGAAATGCTTAACGAATCCATACCCTGCGGCACAGGGAATGGTAGGAAGGGACAAGCTCTTGATCACAAACCCTCATGGACATTCTCATTGTTGACGACGAACGCTCGATCCGTCTGACCACCTCGATGGCCTTGGAAGCCGAGGGGCATTATGTGGAAACCGCGGAAGACGGCGCGCTCGCCCTGAAGCGAATCAAGGAGGAGGACTTCGATTTGGTATTCCTCGACCTGCGGCTCGGCGACGAGGACGGTCTCGAAATCCTCCAGAAAATCGTGTCGATGAAACCGCAGCAGTTGGTGACGATTTTCACCGCCCACGCGACGATTTCCACGGCGGTGAAGGCGACCCAGCTCGGGGCGTTCGACTACTTGGAAAAACCGTTCACGCCGGACCAGTTGCGGGCGATTTTAATCAAGGCACAAAAAGCCCTGAAGACCCAGGGAGAGGTCGTCCGGCTGAAGGAGACGGTGCAGGAGCTGAAAAGCGAAGTCCGCCAAGGCTCGCCGCCGCTGCGCTTCACCTCCGAAGACGCGCGGACCCGCGAGGAATTCGACATTCTGTTCCGCGCGGCGGCGACCACCGCCTCCATCCTCATCCTCGGCGAAAGCGGCACCGGCAAGAGCGTAATCGCCCGCGAGATCCACGACCGCAGCCACCTGCGGGACAAGCCGTTCGTCACGGTGAGCTGCCCGAGCTTGTCGAAGGAACTGCTGGAAAGCGCGCTTTTCGGCCACATGAAGGGATCCTTCACCGGGGCAATCAAGGACACCTGGGGGAAAATCCACGCGGCGGACGGCGGCACCTTGTTTCTCGATGAAATCGGCGAGATGCCGCTGGAAATCCAGCCCAAGCTGCTGCGCCTCCTGCAGGAACGGGAATACGAACGGCTCGGCGAAAACAAAATCCGCGAGGCGAACGTCCGCGTGATCGCCGCCACGAACCGCGATCTCAAGATCAGCATCGCGGAAGGCCATTTCCGCGAGGATCTATACTATCGGCTCAACGTCATCAGCGTGACCGTGCCGGCCTTGCGCGACCGCCCCGCCGACCTCGCGCGGTTCGCCGGGGATTATCTGGAGTTTTTCGCCAGTCAGTTAGGCCGCAAGCTCGACGGCTTCAGCGACAGCGCCCGCAGCGCCCTGATGCGCCATGCGTGGCCGGGAAATCTGCGCGAGCTGCGCAACGTGATCGAACGCGCCACCATCCTCGCCCGCGGACCATGGATCGAGGAAAAAGATCTGCCTCATCCGGCGGCCTATTCCGCTCCGGGAAGCGGCTCCGCAAACGGCCCGGGAATCGGCGGAGAGCACAGTCTGGAGGAAATCGAACAGGCGCACCTCACCAAAGTCCTCGATTGGGCGCCCTCGCTGCACGATGCGGCGTCCGTGCTCGGCATCGACAAGGCCACCCTCTATCGGAAACGCAAACGCTTCGGCATTGATTGAAAACCCACGCCCCTTGAGACCATGCTCCGCCTGCGGCTCTTTTACGGACTGCTCACCATCATTCTCCTGCTCTGGGGCGTGGGAGCCGCCGCGTTGTTACTGAAGGAGGATTCGACGACCTTCGTGGTGACGCTGATTTTTCTAGGCATGTCGGTCGCGGTGTTGATCTATTTCCAGCTCATCCGCCATTGGGTGACCCCCGTGAGCTCCCTGCACCGGTCGATCGAGGAAATCCGCAAGGGCAACTTCGAGCACCCGCTGCCGGAGACCGATCCGGACAGTGAGTTTTCGGCGGTCATTTCCGCCTTCAACGACATGGCCGCCGAGCTGAAAATCCACCGCGGCGAGATCAACCAAAGCCTGCTGCGCGCGAATCTGGTCAACCGCGCGCTCCTCGCGGCGATCCCCTCTCCCGTTTTCGTCCTGAGCGACGACTCCAGCATCGTCCAGATCAATCCCGCGGCGGAAAAACTCTCGGAGAAACTGGACGTCACCGGCCGCCTGCCGCTGAAAATCCAGCGCATTCTCGACGAGTGCCGGGAAACCTCCGCGCATTTCCTGCCGGAAGACCCGCGTGAGGCGCTGCTCTTTCGCGTCGCGGAAGAGGAGTTCTACTATCTTCCCCGTATTTTCCGTTTCACCTCCGGGGACGGCGCGGCCTCGGGTTGGGCGGTGCTGCTGCACAACGTGAGCCGCATCCGCTGGCTCGACGACATGAAAACCAACCTCCTGTCCACCGTCAGCCACGAAATCAAAACCCCGCTGACCGGCATCCGCATGGTTTTGCATCTGCTGCTGGAAGAGCGGTGCGGCCAGCTCGATGAAATGCAGCGCATCATGGTCACTTCCGCCAACGAAGATTGCGAGCGGCTGCTCGCCACGCTCAACACCCTGCTGGATCTCTCCCGCACGGAAAGCGGAGCCCCCCATCTCACACGGGTGCCGGTGGTGATGGCGGACAGCGTGGCCCGCACCGCCAAGCTCTACGCAAGTGCGGCGGCGGCGAAACAAATCCAACTCAAAATCGAACATGAAACACCCCATTTCCCCGACATCCTGGCCGATCCGGTCCGCTTGGACGAGGTGCTGAACAATCTGGTTTCAAACGCGATCAAACACAGCCCGCCAGGCGGAAAAATCATTGTCCGCCAGTCCAAGCCGGATGCGGAACATCTCCGCGTCTCGGTGATCGACCAAGGACCGGGCGTCCCAGAAAACAGCCAAAGCCGGATCTTCGAGCGCTTTTACCGCGCCCCCGGACAAAAAGCGGACGGCGTGGGTCTCGGGCTGTTCATTTCCCGTGAAATCATGAGGGCGCACGAAGGCCGGATCGGCCTGCGCGAGCGCGTGGACGACTCAACCGAATTTTACATCGATGTCCCAATCGCCTGACATGGACGGCATGGCGGCCGGAGAAAAACGAAAAGTGCTGGTAGTGGATGACGAACCCACCCTGCGCCTCGGCTTCGCATACGCGCTTTCCAGCCGGACGATGACGGTGGAAACCGCCGCCAGCGGTCGCCATGCCTTGGAAAAATTCGCCGGAGGCGGGGCAGATTTCGACCTCTTGATTCTCGATCTACGCATGCCCGGCCTGGATGGAGTCGAGGTCATCGAAGCTCTGCGCGACCAGGGAATTTCCATCCCCATCGTGCTTTGCAGCATCTCACTTCACTCGAATACCGCCCTGCGCGCCATCCGCCGCGGAGTCGTGGATTTCCTCCTCAAACCGGTGCGCCCGGTGGACTTGCGCCAAATGGTCGGGTCCGTCATCCACCCCGGCCGGCAGCCCCTCGCCCGGGCACTTCAGGCGGCCCGCGACGGACGCATCGCGGATGCCATTCAGACCCTTGAAAACAACCCGGCTCCCGACAAGCAGGCGGCCTGTTGGCTGGACGTGTTGAAATCCATCCGCCGCACCGGCACCAGTGAGGAAACCTCAGCACTCCCCGCAACCATCGGCACCGACCTGTCGCTTCTCGCATTCAATGCGCCCTTGACCTCCTGAGTCACCGGAAAAGTCCACATATTCTCCATTGTCCTTTCCCGCCGAGTCCTTAGCCTGCGGGTCCGTGCCGTTTGAGGCACGCCGACTCCCGATTTCCCATGGCCAGCCAGCTCCAGCGACCCACCGGCAAACGCGTGCTCCTCATGGGCA
>CAYXZE010000249.1:0-4324 GCA_964469395.1 uncultured Luteolibacter sp. | reverse complement strand
GCACGAGCTACGAGCAACTGCCCGCGCAGGCGAACGCCTACCTCACCCGCCTGTCCGAGCTCTGCGGCGCGCCGATCGCCTTCGTCGGAGTCGGCCCGGATCGCGTGCAAACCCTGGTCGTCTGATTCAACGCATTTTTCACCAAGAGCGCATCAAATCTTCATGATGCCAGGTTGGGATCGTCCGCGATTATCAGCCCGCACACTCCCGTGAAATCGCTTTTCTCCTCCTTCACATCCGTCAATCCGCCCGCCATGGCCCCCCAGCCCGAAGCTCCGCGCCACATCGCCATCATCATGGATGGCAATGGCCGCTGGGCCAAGGAGCGCGGGCTTCCCCGGCTGGAAGGCCACCGCGCCGGCGCGGAATCCGTGCGCGAAGTGATGGAAGCATGCATCGAGCTGGGCGTCGAATACCTCACGCTTTACGCGTTTTCCTCCGAGAACTGGAACCGCCCCGAAGCCGAGGTGAAGGCCCTGATGAATTTACTGGATCGCTTTCTCGATGAAAAAGCCAGGGATCTGGACCGCCAGAACGTCCGCCTGCTCGCCATCGGCCAGCTCGACCGCCTGCCGGAAAAAACCCGCGCGCGCATCGAGAAAATCCAAGCCCGCACCGCCAACCATTCCGCCATGACATTGGTGTTGGCGCTATCCTACGGCGGCCGCGAGGAAATCGTCTCCGCCGCCAAATCCCTCGCCACCGATGCCGTCGCCGGAAAAATCTCCCCCTCGGACATTACCAGCGAACTCTTCGCCTCCCGCCTGCAAACCGCCGGCATCCCCGATCCAGACCTCCTCATCCGCACCTCCGGCGAGATGCGGGTTTCCAATTTCCTGCTCTGGCAAATCAGTTACAGCGAAATGGTCATCGTCAAAAAATTCTGGCCGGACTTCCGTCAGGGCGACCTGTTCGAAGCCGCCCGAGAATACCAGCACCGCCACCGCAGATTCGGCGCGCTTTAAGGAGGGTTGGACTTCGGCCAACCCGGGTGGGCGCCGAAGTCCCACCCTCCTCACATGCTCGAAAGCGGCACCAGCTTGGAATACTCGTAGGAATTCTTCGCCATGAATGCGGCTTTGTCCGCGTCAGAGCCGAAAGACCTCCTTTTCTGCTGCTCAACGCCTGAATCAGAAAGCACGGTGATGGCAATCTCCACCGCCGTGATGCGCCCGGAAGCAAGTTGTCCCAAAGTCACACTCGTGCCACCAACATCCACCGTGTCTCCTGCAACCGGCTCATTGTTCTTATTCTTATACACCTTGAGCCCGGTTCCCTGAATCGCGAATTTTTCAAAGGTTTTGTCAGAGCCGTTAGAGTTGATAGGCACTGGCACGTTGACAACTTTCGCCGACGCGGGCGCTACGCCAGGGATGGTGACCTGAACGTGAAAAGTGACCGAAAACTGGAAGACATTCTCACAAACGAAGTTTTCGGGCTTCGAAAGATCCGTCTCATACTTTGTTCCGGCAAACACCTTGTCCAAACTCTCCGCAGGTTTCGTTGAATCGGTTTTTCCAAGCAAATCCTCGAACGTGTCATCAGGATTCACGAGCAGGCGGTTCAATATGAATGTCTTCACGGTTCCTGACTCATCGATCGGATCCCGGTATTTCAACTGATAGGCCACACAGGACACGTCGCCGCCATTATCATCATCCGTGCCGATTTTTCCGTCATACCGGTCAGTTGCAGCGGTGAAGAAGATCAATTTCGAAGCGTTCGTGCTCTTGATGTTCTCACCAAGATCATCGATATCCGTCGGAGACTCCACCGCGACCGACAACCATTCGCTCGTATTCCCCTTGCGGGTCACCAACGATTCGAAATCCCGCGCCATCGTATCGATCATCGACTTCGCCTGGCGGGCGGCGCGGAGTTCCGAGCGGCTGCGGTTCCAGGTGTCCAGCGCGATCGAGGTGATGGAAACCAACACCGTGACAATGATCGTGGTGATGGCCATGGCCACCATCAGCTCCATCAGGGTGAAGCCACGCTTGCTGGCGGAAGTCCGTTGGGTTTTCATGAATCGGTTGAGCGGTAAAGTTAGCGACGCACCGCAAGATTGCGGGTGAAGACCGGTTTTTTGAGATCGGGGAATTTATCGGTGAACGCAGTGCTTGTAAAATAGCTTTCCTTTTTCGAGGACATCATGTGGAACTCCGCAGAGAAGGCGATGACGGCCTCCGGGTAGTCATCTGCATTGGAAATTGAAGCGCCGTCTTTCGGATTAACAATCTTACCAGGCTCCCCCAACTTCAAGCCAGCCCCCGCAGTGTCGAACACCAACTGCGTGCACTTCACCAAATAAACCGACCCTTCGAGAGCTTTCAGATCATTTTTAAATTCCTGATCGTCCAATCGGCGGACCATGGAAATGACTGAATAATGCTTTCCTGAAACTTTGTCCTTCAGGGAACTCACCGGTTCAGGAGTCCCGTCATCACGTAGCGTTCCGCCTATTTCTCCACGGTATTGATATACCATGAGCGCCGTATCCGGTTCATTCGACTCCTTGATCCACTCGAATGATTTGTTAAAACCCGTTGTGACATCATCGGGCTCCTGACCTTTCCGCAAAGTCACCAACTCCTGCTCCAGAGCGGATGCCAGACGATCCGCCTGTTGGACGCTGATGGACTTGCGGATGCCATCGGCAGCCGGCGCGAAAACCACCATGAAGCCGGTGAGAAGCACGGCGAGAACGCCGATGGCGATCACGGTTTCAATCAGGGTGAAGCCGCGATAGCGGGAAATGCGGGTGTATTTCATGACTTAGAATGTAGCTCCTGCCTCAAGGTCCTTGATGTCTTTGTCGATTTGCTCTGGGCTGCGGAACACCGAGGTCCGGCCATTCCGCCAAATCACGAAACCGCCGAAGTCGCGCTTGCCGGCGGAAGTGACTTTGGGTTGATCCGTCGCGTTATTGAGGTTTTTCGTGCCTGCTCCGAGCACGAAGCTGGCCCCCGGCGTCGTGCAAATCCCCTCGGCATTGAACTCGTAATAGTAATAGGATCCGGCGTAAGCGGGTTTTATTCCAGACCCGGTTAGAGGCTCGTCCTCAATCGCGCCTCCCGCCCCGTCCAGATCCTTCTTGCTATACGTTTGGCTGAAAAAAGTTTGATCCGGAAGCAGCGTGCCACGGCTTGAAAGAATCCAATTGCCGTCAACCGGCATGCCCGTCGCCGGGTCGATTTCCTCGGAAACAACCAACATCCGGCGCAGATTGTCGGCCTTGGAATTGGTCAGATCTTTGGCAATCAGCACCCGCGCCTTCGTCCGCTGGCCGACCGCGATCGACCGCGCCTCATCAAACAACGACTCGGCGGAAGACACGCCGCTGGACACGCCCTTGCCTCCCATATTCCCCAGGCCGATCGCTCCCACCGTCATCAGGATGGACATGATCGCAATGACGACGAGCATTTCCACCAGAGTGAAACCGCGGCATTTTCGCCGGAATTCGGCAGGAAAATCAACTGAGTTCATGGGTTTTTGGCATTGAGTTAAGACTAAATAGACGCGATTTGACGGACGCCGCAAGCGCAAATGTCAATACATCGCATTTACGGGATTTTTTTATTTTGAGGGTACCTGCCGCCATTCGGACCACTGGCCCACAGCCATGCGGGCGCGACCATATCGCGGATATTCTTGCGGGTGGCGACCCAGCCGAGCAGTTCTTTGGCGAGGGACGGATCGGCGACGAGCGAGGCGGGGTCCCCCTCGCGCCGCGGTCCGTATTTGACCGGAACGGTCTTGCCGGTGATTTCCTCGACGGCGGAAATGATCTCTTTCACCGAGACGCCCACGCCGGTTCCGAGATTGCAGCGCACGGATTCACCGCCAGCCGCCAGATGATCGAGCGCCCGGGCATGGGCGTCGGCCAGATCCTCGACGTGAATGTAGTCGCGAATGCAGGTGCCGTCCGGCGTGTCATAGTCAGTGCCGAAGACTTCGAGATGATCGATCTCCCCGGTCACCGCCATCATCACGCGGGGGATGAGGTGGGTTTCCGGGTCGTGATCCTCGCCGATCAAACCGTCCGGCGAACAACCGCTGGCGTTGAAATAACGCAGGCAGGCGCTCCGCAGTCCCCAAGCGGTGCCGCAATCTTCAAGGATTTTCTCCACCATCAACTTGCTCATGCCATAGGGATTGATTGGCTTTTGGCTGTTGGTTTCGGTGATCGGGAGCTTGTCAGGAACGCCGTAAGTCGCACAGGTAGAGGAAAAAACAAACACCTTGCAGCCGCACTCCTGCATCACTTGCAGCAGCTTGATCGGTTCGGCGGTGTTGTTTTGGTAATATTTCAAAGGATTCG
>CAYXZE010000248.1:0-4325 GCA_964469395.1 uncultured Luteolibacter sp. | reverse complement strand
CCATGAGAGACCAATGAAAAGCGCCTTGCTCACCTCATTGGCTTTCCATGGACACGGCGGACGGATTCCGCCGCTCCTTGGAGCGCGTCAAGGAGGGGCGGAATCTGTCCGCCCGTGCATGAGGGGTCAATGAGGTGAGGTTCGCCACCATTCATTGGCGTTCCATGCGCACGGCGATCGGATATCGCCGCTCCTTGGGCTGCCGCGGTCCAAGGTCTGCCGACATTTCCGACCGAAGATCCAACCATTTTCACGCCAGCGTGATCGCCACCGGGCAATGGTCCGAGCCGAGGACGTGCGGCAGGATTTCCGCGTCTTTCACCCGGCTCATGAACGGCCGGGAAACGCCGAAGTAGTCGATCCGCCAACCGACATTCCGCTGCCTTGCCCCGCCGCGGAACGACCACCAGGAATAGGCTTCCTTCTTGTCCGGATAGAAATGGCGGTAGGTGTCGGTGAATCCCGCGCCGAGCAATTCGCCGAAGCTGGCACGCTCCTCGTCCGAGAACCCGGCGGAAAAGCGGTTTTCCTTGGGCCGTGCGATGTCGATTTCCTGATGCGCCACGTTGAGATCCCCGCAGAAAATGACGGGTTTGGTTTTCGCGAGATTGGCGACGTGGAGGCGGAAGGCGAGATCCCATGTCAGCCGGTATGGCAGACGACGCAGCCCGTCCTGTGAATTCGGAGTGTAAACATTCACGAGGTGGAAATCCGGATACTCCAGCGTGAGCACGCGGCCCTCCTTGTCATGCTCCTCGATGCCGAGTCCCATCCGGATGTCGAGCGGCTGCTCGCGCGTGAAAACGGCAACGCCGGAATAGCCGGGCTTCTGCGCGGAATCCCAGTAACCGTGATAACCTTCAAGCTCCGGCGGCAGCGTCACCTGCTCGGGCCGGGCCTTGGTTTCCTGCAGGCAGAGAATCTCCGGTTTTTCCGCCGTCACAAAATCGCCGAAGCCTTTGCCAAGCGTGGCGCGGATACCATTCACGTTCCAGGAAATGAGTTTCATCGCCGGGGATTTTTCACATCAGACCAGCAACATGCAATCGCCATAGCTGAAAAACCGGTAGCGTTCCTCCACGGCCTTGCGATACGCCTCCATCACCGGTTCCTGCCCGGCGAACGCGCTCACCAGCATGATCAGCGTGCTCTGCGGCAGGTGGAAATTCGTCAGCAGCGCGCCGACCACGCCGAACTGATAGGGCGGATGGATGAAAATATCCGTCTCGCCGCGCTGCTCGCGGAGCGGCTTGCCGATGGATTCCAGCACCCGCGTCACCGTGGTGCCCACCGCGACCACCCGGCCCGCGGCGTTGATCTTTTCCGCCGTCTCCGCGCCGACCACGTAGCGCTCGGAATGCATGATGTGATCCGCCACCACCTCCGCGCTGACCGGGCGGAACGTCCCGACGCCGACATGAAGTGTTAGAAATGCGTGCGGGATTTTTCCTAACATTTCCGGAGTGAAATGCAGGCCGGCGGTGGGCGCGGCGATGGCCCCCTCCTCGCGGGCGAAGACGGTTTGATAGCGGTCGCGGTCGGCGAGCTCGTCCCCGCGGCCCATGTAGTGCGGCAGCGCGAGATGGCCGTGTTTTTCCAAATCCACGGGTGCGTCCCAGCGGATCAGCCGGTCGCCGTTTTCGAAAACCTCCGTCACCGTTCCGGTTGCGCCGCCGACACACACCGTGCGGCCCGGCTTCATCCGCTTGCCCGGACGGACCAGGCAGCGCCATTCCAGCGGGGACAGCCGGTCGAGGCAGAGCAGCTCGGTCCGCCCGTCGTCCGAAAAAAGCCTGGCGGGAATCACCTTGGTGTCGTTGAGCACTAACAAATCATCCGCCCGCAGGTATTCCGGAAAATCGCGGAACATCCGGTGCTCGATCACGCCGCTCTCCTTGTGCACCACCAGCATCCGCGACGCGGATCGCTCGGCAAGCGGCCGCGCGGCGATCAGTTCCTCCGGCAGGTGGTAATCGAAATCCTGGGTGAGCAGCGGCATCGCCGAATCCCTACCCGTCATTTTGAGAAACGGCAAGGGCGGGCAGCCTGCATAATGCCGGAAGTTTCGCAATCTCTTCAGGTTCGGCACCCCACACGCGGACCAGAATCCGCGTGCCGGTTCCCTCACCGCGTTCGGTGGCCATGAGGATTTGGACGCCACCGAGTTCAAGGTCCCGGGTTTCCGTTTCACCGGCGACCTGCCAGCCCTGCCGGATGAGAAGATCGAGAAAATAGTCGCGATCCCGACCGTCCGGGGAAGCGATTGAGAACTCCTCGCCTTGTCCGGCATCGCGGGATTCGGGCGTCCATTTCGCCCTGAAAAAGATCCTCCGGTTTCTCGCCCAGGCACGGAGCCGCGGCTGGAGGAACCTAACAACTTTGAGCGAGAGGCGGGATTTCAACAGATCGAACGCCTTGTCCAAACCTCGCAGCGGCAGCATGCGGTTGAGGATCGCCTGATAACCGGCCTCGCCCATCGGGCCGTAATAAATGACGGAATCCTCCATCACCCTCACCGGGCCGCCGCCATAGACGAAGCCCCGCCATTTCGCATCTCCCCGTTTGGAAAACCGCGCCGGATGTTTTACTAACAGCAAATGCTCGGCGCGGCCGTAACCGAGTTGTTGGAGCAGGAAATTCCGCACCGTCGGCCGACGCCAATGCCAGACGAAAGCTCCCGGCACGAAACC
This sequence comes from uncultured Luteolibacter sp., assembly GCA_964469395.1. Classification (GTDB taxonomy): domain Bacteria; phylum Verrucomicrobiota; class Verrucomicrobiia; order Verrucomicrobiales; family Akkermansiaceae; genus Luteolibacter. The sequence continues at coordinate 1,635 of CAYXZE010000248.1, read as the reverse complement.
GAGCCGGAACCCGGCATCCCTCAGGCGCCAGCAGAAATCCACGTCATCGCCCGCCGCGTGGAACTGCGGATCAAAGCCGCCGACCGCCTCGAACGCGGCCTTGGTGACGGCCAGATTGCAGCCAGGCAAATGCTCGGCCTCCTCGTCGTCGAGCATCACGTGGCTCGGCGCTCCCGGTGCCGCGCAAATCACCGCTTCCTCCCACGCCCGTGGCTTCGGCGGCAGGTTCGGCCCGCCAGCGGCGGCATGGCCACCTTTCAAAAACATCATCCGCAAACGGACGATCCACTCGCGGTCCGGCTCGCAATCGTCATCCGTAAAAGCCAGCACCTCGCCATGCGCCGCCGCGGCACCCGCATTGCGGGCGTTGCTCAGGCCGCCCGGCTCCAGCCGCAAAAGCAGGACCCACGGGAAATTTTCCTCCACGAAATCCGCAGTGCCATCGGTCGAGCCGTCATCCACGACCCAGGTCTCGAAACCGCCGCCGGTCATTCGGCCGATCGCCTGCAAGCAGCTCGCAATGCGCTCCCTGCCATTCCGCGTGCAGACGATGACGCTGAAGCGCAGCGGATCGGGCGCGGAGAGTTCCGGGTTCGCCACCGCCACCGCCAACGCCGGCTTCGCTTTCCCATCACGATCTAACAACCCGAAATCCCAATCCAGCACCTCGGCTCCGGCATTCCACCAGCGGTCGCTCCAGGCGTAAACCGTCATCCCCGCAGTCTCGAGTTCCAGCGCCGCCCGCGCGGCCCATTCCAGAATCTCCGCCTGCCGCTCCAGGCCGTTGCGCTGCGAGTCGATCCCGAATTCGGAAATCACCAGCGGCCGGTCACCCGCGATGTGATGCAGCCGTTTCACATAATCGCGGAACGCCGTCTCATGTTCCAAATAGACGTTGAAAGCCGTGAAATCCGCGTTTTCCGGCTCCAGATATTCGGTGGTCGGATAGTTCGCGTAGGCAAACAACAGCCAAGGCGCGATCTCCCGGCCGGCGTCTATCAGCTCTTCGAGCACCCGCCTGACCTTGAGCGGTCCCATCCAGCGGGCGAGATCCGCGGGAACCTCGTTGCCCACGTAAATCCCCGCCAGCGCCGGATGTCCGCCGATTTCCTTCAACGCGTTCACCAGCGAAATCACCGCCGCCGTGTAAATTCCGGGAGTCTGGAAAAAGTCCGCGCCCTGACCCCATTTCAAACCGCCGAAAACTTTCAGCCCGTGTTCCCGCGCCGCATTCAGCATGCGCGTGTCCGGCATTTCATACAGGCGGACCGCATTGAATCCGGCCGCGGCCATCCGCGAAAAATCCGCTTCAAACGACTGCGGCCAGCCACCGGGCAGCGGCCCGTAAGTGACCGCGTTCATCCGGACGCGCTCGCTCCCGGCACGGAAAAATTTTCCGTCCGTCCGCCACCGTCCTTCAAGATCCACACCGGCCACGGCGCCATCCTAGAGTTCGCCCGCCGGATTCCCAAACCCAAATTGCCGGAAGTGAAAATCGGCGTCGACGAGCTCGTCCCGTTTCTAAAAAAGCACGGCGCTGCCTGATTTCCAGCAGAGGCCAGTTTCTAACATCAAGCTCCGGGATTCGGAATATGCCGCTCAGAGGCTGTCAGAAAACCAAGGAGCGGCGATATC
>CAYXZE010000247.1:0-4350 GCA_964469395.1 uncultured Luteolibacter sp. | reverse complement strand
CGCGCTCCAAGGAGCGGCGGAATCCGTCCGCCGTGCCCATGGAAAAGCCAATGAGACGAGCAAGGCGCTTTTCATTGGCCTCTCATGGGCGGGCGATCGGATATCGCCTCTCCTTGACGCGCTCCAAGGAGCGGCGGAGTCCGTCCGCCGTGTCCATGGAAAAGCCAATGAGCCGGGCAAGGCGCTTTCCATCGACCTCTCATGGACGGGCGATCGGATATCGCCTCTCCTTGTTTTTCAGGCCGACTCTTCACGAACCAGGTGCCGGTCGAACAAAAACGGTCCGAACGGCAGCAGCGAGGCCACGAACGCGAGCACCGATTTCCCGAACGAAATCCTGCCGCTCACCAGCGTCGCCAGAATCACGAAACAATAGCCGATGAACAGCAGTCCGTGGATCCAGCCGGTCCATTTGACCGCCTCGGGAATGCCCGCGAAATACTTGAGCGGCATCGCCACGCCCATCAACAGAAGAAAGGAAGCCCCTTCAAACATTCCCACGACCCGCAACGGCCCCAGCGGAGATTTCCAATTCGGCATGCCGCTAAAAACGGTCTCCCCGCGTGACTGACAATCACAAAAAAGCCAATGACCCCGCAAGGAAGCCATTGGCCGGTTGATTTGTAATGGTTGGAAACCCGGATCAGTTCACCGCCACTGCGGATGAACCCGTTTCACCGGTGCGGATGCGGATCGCTTCCTCCACCGTCGAGATGAAGACCTTGCCGTCACCAATCTTGCCGGTGTTCGCGCTCTTCACGATCGCGGCAGCCACGCCGTCCGCCTGGGCGTCGTCCACGACGATTTCGATTTTGACCTTGGGGAGGAAGTCCACGGTGTATTCGGAGCCGCGGTAAATTTCCGTGTGACCTTTCTGGCGACCGAAGCCCTTGACCTCGGTAACTGTCATGCCTTGCACACCCACCTCGGCGAGGGCCTCCTTAACTTCTTCAAGCTTGAATGGTTTGATGATCGCTTCGATTTTTTTCATAGTTCGGCGGATTGGTGATCGGGAAAAAGCATGGCGTGTGCCAACTCGCACACCCTCTCAACTTATTTTCCGCCCCCAAGCTAAGTCATGACCGCCGCTCGTGACGAGAGGAAAAACGACCGGCAACCGATTTCCCATCCGTTTTCCGGCACCCGCGGCCGATCGCGCCGCCTCAAGCCTTCTGCTTGAGAAGATCGCGGATCTCGGCAAGCAGCTTTTCCTCATTGCTCGGTTCCGCCGCGGGAGCCGCCGCCGCTTCCTTTTCCATCAGCTTCTTGGCTTTGCCGATTGCCTTCACCACTAGGAACATCACCAGCGCCACGATGAGGAAATTGATGCTGATCGTGATGAAATCCCCGTAGGCAAGCACCGCGCCCTGCTTCTTCGCATCCGCCAGATTCGTGGCCGTCACCTTGTCGGAAAGAGCGAGAAATTTGTTCGTGAAATCCATCCCCCCGGACAGCTTTCCGACCACGGGCATGATCAGGTCGTCGATGAAAGCGGTGGACAACTTGACGAAAGCGGCCCCCATGACAAAGGCCACGGCCATGTCGATCAGGTTCCCTTTGAGTGCGAATTCCTTAAATTCCTTGAGCATGGTGGTGGGGTGTTTGGATTTACGTCCCGTTGAATGCCTGATTCCGGCTCGTTAGAAAAGGAATTTCATGGTTCGCAGTCCACCCCTTAAAGGCATTGCCCTAAAGGGTTAGACCACGTGCGGAAGCCTCCCTCATCCCCCGGTAGCGCCACGGCGCGTAACCGTCTTTCCGCAGCACGTCCGGATTGAGTCCGCAGGCGCTGACCCTCCACACCGGAAACGGCCCCGCCTCGAAAGCCGCCAACTCCTTGCCCGGCTTCAGCCATTTCACGAACAACACCACATGCTTGTCATTGAGCAGGATATCGCCGGGACGCAACTCCTCCCACGAGGCGAGCGGATCACAAATCTCATGAAATTCGCGGGTGGAATAAGGCCGCTTGAGATTCCAGCAGCGGGAAACGAAACCCGAGCAGTCGATGCCGCAGGATTCCGCGCTGACCCCCGCGTCGCCGAGCTTGCGCTTGGCCGCGTCTCCCGTGTCGCCCGCCTTTTTACCGGAGGCGATTTTCTTCAGAAACGTCTCCGGCGTGTCAAAACCGCCCCACTGATACGGCATGCTTTTCGCAGGCACCCCCGGTTGCCACCAGCCCCGGCGGTCGCCGTATTTCACGACGGATCGGTCCGGCGTGTGAACCATGATTCCCTGTGAATCCGGGCCGTGGCGGACGTGCCGCTCCTCCGGTAGCCATTGGACCTGGGTGTAGCGGTAAGCCGTGGCGACCGCCTCCTCCCGCGTCACTTGCGACGTGCAGGAAACCAGCAGGAGCGGAAAGGAAATCAGATGGATCAATTTCACGTGCCGCAGAGCTATCCCGCCGGGCGTCCATCGGTCACGGAAAATCCAACCGTGGAGCGGTCCCGGATCGCGTCATACACATACCAATCCTCCAGCCGCTTCCTCGCCCACGGGGTTTTGCGGAGAAACGTCAGGCTCGATTTGATGGTCGGATCGAACATGAAGCAGCGGATCGGGATCTGCCTGCTCATTTCCTGCCAGCCATGCCGGTCCACCACGGTCCGCAGCACCGTTTCAAGGGTTACACCGTGCAGCGGATCGTTCGGATGGGATGATGGGGATGACATGGGACGGGGAAACTTAGCTTGGAAAGAAAGATGGCCAACCACGGAATACAAGGAAAAGAAGATGCGGTGGAGTCATGGTGATTCGTTTTTGGAGTCAGCACATGCTCGTTTGCCACTCTCTTCATTTCCGTGTGTTCCGAGTATTCCGTGGTTCTCATTTCTGAAATTCGATTCAACCGCCGTCCACGCCCCCGTCGCGGCGGGAGCGATGAGACCGACCATGCGTATTGACGCCCCGCGCCCGCACAGGCATGAAAGGAGTCGGGACGGTTCCAAGTAAGACTTGGCCGCAAATCCAACTTCAAAACACCATGAATCGCCGCACTTTTCTTGGAAACTCCACGCTCCTGGGAGCGGGACTCGCCGCCAGCTCCGCCTTCGCCGTGAACCTCCCGGGAAGCGTGAAAAAAGTGAAGGTCGCGCTCATCGGTTGCGGCGGCCGCGGGAACGCCGCGCTGGTGGACTTCATCGCGGCTTGTGAAATTCTCGGCATCGAGTCCGAGATCGTCGCCGCCGGGGACGCCTTCCAAAAAAACGCGGACCACTGCGGAAAAAAATTCAACATCCCCGCGAACCGCTGTTTCGGCGGCTACGACGCCTATCAGAAAGTCATCGCCACCGATTGCGACTACGTGCTGATGGCCACCCCGCCCGCCTTCCGCCCGCTGCACCTCGCCGCCGCAGTCGAGGCGGGAAAACATTCCTTCATCGAAAAACCGGTGGCCGTCGATCCCGCCGGAGCCCGCTCGATCATCGCCACCGGAGAAAAAGCCGCCGCGAAAGGCCTGGCAATCGTCTCCGGCACCCAGCGCCGCCGCACCGCCGGATACCTCCGCAACAAGGCGCTCATCGAAGCCGGAGCCATCGGCCAGATCAAAGGCGGCGTGGTCCGGTGGAACGGCACCGTGCCGTGGACCTATCGTCGCAAGGAGGGCGAATCGGACACCACCTACCTCACCCGCAACTGGGTCAACTTCACCGAACTTTCCGGCGACCACATCGTCGAGCAACACGTCCACAACCTCGACATCGCCGTCTGGTTTCTCGGCCGCCTGCCCGTCTCCGCCATCGGCTTCGGTGGCCGCGCGCGCCGTGAAACGGGCAACATGTTCGACTTCTTCAACGTCGATTACGACTTCGGCGACGACGTTCACATCCACAGTCAATGCCGCCAGATCAGCGGCACTTATGGCGGCATCGGCGAGCTTTTCACCGGCACCGAAGGCTCCTGTTCCGGCGGCGGCAAATTGAAAGGCAAAGCCGTGACCATCCCGGAGATCAAGTTGGATTCCGACAACAGCCTGATTCAGGAGCACGTGGACATGATCCGCAGCGTCCTCACCGGCAAGCCGCTCAACGAGGCAAAAAACATCGCCGAGTCCACCCTCGTGGCCATCATGGGCCGGATTTCCGCCTACACCGGCGAGCTGGTCCGCTGGGATGATCTGGCAAACAACGAACAGTCCCCCTTCTATCAGCAACGCTGCACCCCCGCCGCCATCGACTTCGAAAAAGGCGAAATCAAGCTCCCCCCCGAAGTACCGCCAGTGCCCGGAAAAGCGTGATCCGCCGGAACGGCCCTGAAAAAATTGTCCCCGCCCTCATCAAACTGCTACAAGTAGAAAATCCCTGAAATCGTCTTGGATGGCCGGTTATGAAGGACGAAGACGCAGAC
>CAYXZE010000246.1:0-4351 GCA_964469395.1 uncultured Luteolibacter sp. | reverse complement strand
CCGGCCTCTGGCACGACCTCGGCAAATTCGCCCCAGAATGGCAAAACTACCTCGCCTCCAAGGCCGATCCGCACGAAGCCGACGTCAGCGGAAAACTCGATCACGCCACCGCTGGAGCCCAATACGCCGTTCGATCTCAACTACTCGGACACTTGCTAGCCTATCCGATGGCTTGCCATCACTCTGGTTTGTTAGATGCGACATCGAACCACGCTTGTCTCGCTTCCCGTCTCAAGAAAACCGACCTTCCTGACATACCTGAAATTCCTACAGACATCTCGGAGCGAACAATCCCCCAACTCCCTCCCTTCCTGGCGCAGGAAAGAAACCCATTCGCCATCGGTTTCTTCACCCGGATGCTTTTCTCCTGCCTCGTCGATGCCGATTTCCTCGCCACCGAAGCCTTCATGAACCCCGGCAAAACAGGCAACAGAAACCAAGTCCCGGAAAACATCCTCGAAAAAATCTCCTCACTCGTCGATGCCAAGATCGCCTCTTTCGGCACTCCTTCTCCCGATAACCAAGTCTCGATCCAACGCAACATCGTCGTGGAGAATTGCCGTTCTGCCGCATCCGACGAGCCGGGAATCTTCACCCTCACCGTTCCCACTGGCGGAGGAAAAACCCTTTCATCACTTGCCTTCGCTCTCCGCCACGCCATCGCCTACGGACAAAAGCGTGTCATCTATGTCGTCCCCTTCACCTCCATCATCGAGCAAAATGCGGAAGTCATCCGGGAAATCGTTTCTCCTCTCCAGAGCGATTCCTTCACACCTCTCATCGAGCATCACTCGGCTCTTTCACCCGAAAAAGAAAGCACCCAATCCCGCCTCGCCGCAGAAAACTGGGATGCCCCCATCATCATCACCACCGCCGTCCAGTTTTACGAATCCCTCTTCGCAGCGAAAACCTCCCGCTCCAGAAAACTCCACAATATCGCCAACTCCGTTGTCATATTGGATGAAGCGCAAACCCTTCCCGTCGATTTCCTCGCACCCTGCCTGCGTATCCTTCAGGAACTTTCCGATCACTACCAAACCACAGCCGTCCTCTGCACCGCCACCCAACCCGCCATCCATTTCCACGAATCGGATTTCCAAATCGGACTGAAAAACGCCCGGGAAATCATCACTGACACAGTCACGCTCTTTTCCGCCCTCAAACGCGTCGAAGTCGATTCCATCGGAAAAATCCCGGACGCCGATCTTGTCCCTCGTCTCCGCGAACACTCCCAAGTCCTCTGCATCGTCAACCGCCGGAAACACGCGCAGGAAATCTATCGACTTCTCGGCTCCTCCCCGGAAAACTTCCACCTCTCCGCGCTCATGTGCCCGGAGCATCGTTCGCAAATCCTTCGGGAAATCCACAAACGCCTCGCGGAGAAACTGCCCGCCCGCGTCATCTCCACCCAACTCATCGAAGCCGGTGTCGATGTCGATTTCCCCGTCGTCTATCGCTCTCTCGCCGGACTCGACTCCATCGCCCAAGCCGCCGGCCGCTGCAATCGCAACGGTAAACTCCCCATCGGCCACACCTACATCTTCGAAGCCGAAGACACCAAGGGTGAAGCATACTTCCGCGAAACCGCCCAAGTCGCCAGACAACTCATCGACCTCCACGACAACCTACTCGGAGAACAAGCCATCCGCCACTACTTCGATCTTTACTACTACCAGCAAAAAAGCCGCTGGGACTCAAAGGACATTCTCTCCGGTTTCCGCTTGGATCAGGACAAATCCCTTCCCTTCAAATTCCAATACCGCACCGTCGCCGATAACTTCAAACTCATCGACGAATGGCAAGTCCCCGTCATCATCCCCTTTGATGATCGGGCGAGAGAACTCATTTCACAACTGAGAAGCCCCTCCATTCCCCTCCATCGGAATCTCTTCCGCGCCCTCCAACGCTACACCGTCCAGATTTCCCCAAAACTCCTCCGCGAAAACATCCGCTCCTTCGAAATCCTCCGCGACGATCAATTCCACGTCCTGATCTCGCCCGAACTGAATTACTCAAAGGACTTCGGCCTCACCTTCGATGAAGGAGATTCAAACACACAGACTCTCTATTGTGGATAATCCCAACCAGAAACGAAAAACCGCCACCACATGAATATGATGACGGCATTCGCATACGTTCCAATATTTCAATCCGCACTTACCAGCGACTTGGTGTCGCAAGCTGCTGCTCGTTTCGCACTCAGCCGTGGGACTCGAACCCACCTCAGTCGGATCCTCCGGGGCTTGCTTTTCCTGTCCACAGTCTGCGACACGCGGGCAAGATGCGCCAAAATCATCCATATGTCAATTTTCTTTTCGCTTACGTTCCAATGAATGAATTTTAGATTGACGCCAAATTTCATTCCTACAAACTGCCCGCATCAATGAACTACGGTATCCACCTCAAAGTCTCCGGCGATTACGCCCTTTTCAGCCGCCCTGAAATGAAGGTCGAGCGCGTCTCCTACGATGTCATGACGCCCTCCGCTGCTCGCGGTGTCCTCGAAGCCATCTATTGGAAACCCCAAATCCGCTGGATCATCGACGAAATCCACGTCCTCAACCCCATCCGCTTCACCAACATCCGCCGCAACGAAATTTCCTCCAAAATTGCCGTGAGAGGCGGCTCAGGCGTCAATGCCGCCATGACCAACCCCGACATCCGTCCCATCATGGACGTTGCGGAAAACCGCCAGCAACGCGCCTCCCTGCTTCTCAAAGATGTCGCCTATCTCATCAAAGCCCACATTTACATCCTTGATTCCCGTGTGGAAAAAGGCGACGCCCCCTCGCCCGAAAACGAAGCCATCGGCAAGCACCTCGACATGTTCAAGCGCCGCGCCCGCAAAGGACAGGCCTTCCACCAGCCCTACTTCGGCTGTCGCGAGTTCCCCGTTCGATTCGAACTCATCGAACAAGCGGAAAATCTTCCCTCTCCCGACCCATCATTCGCCGGAGAAAAAGACCTCGGATTCATGCTTCACGACATCGAGTTCGAGCAAGACCGGGCCACCAAAAAAGTCCGCTCCACCACGCCACACTTTTTCCGTGCCTCCATGAAAGACGGCGTCATCCGCATTCCAGAACTTCCTTTCCCCGTAAAAGCATGATCCTCCAATCGCTCAACGAACTCTACTCCCGCCTTGCGGACGATTCCTCCTACGAGATCGCCCCCCCCGGGTTTTCTCCCCAGAAAATCGGATTTCGAATTATCCTGAAACCGGACGGAACGCTTTTCGACATTCAAGACGCCAGGCAACCCGACGAAAAAGGGAAGCTTCAAAACGTCGTAATGCTTCTTCCCGGAGAAGGAAAGCCTTCAGGCTCCGGCCTCAACCCATGCACGCTTTGGGACAACACAGCCTATCTGCTGGGTTACAAAAAACCCGACAAGGACGAAAAGAAAGCAGCCAAAGAGGCGGCCAGAGCATTGGAATCATTCGAAGCCTCTCGAAAGCATCATCTCTTTCTTGAACAAACCATCAATGATCCGAATTTTTCCGCAGTCTGTCGTTTTTTTGAGCGATGGGAACCGTGTCGCATCGCGGAATTTCCCATCATCGAAGAAATAGGAACCGGATTCGGCATTTTCCAGATTCAAGGCGAGAAAAAAACCGTCCACGAATCCAAACGCGTTCAGGAATGGTGGCGTGGAACCTTGGAAAGTGAAAACGAGGAACCGGCCCGGAGCGATCAATGCCTGCTCACAGGAGAAACCGTTCCCATCGCCCGACTGCATCCAAAAATCAAAGGAGTGACAGGCGCCCAGTCTGCCGGTGCATCCATCGTCTCCTTCAATGCCACCGCTTACGAATCTTACGGCAAAAGCCAGAGCTACAATGCTCCCGTCAGTGAAACCGCCGCATTCCAATACGGCACCGCGTTGAACTCTCTGCTCACCGGGCCGCAGTCGAAGAAACACCGCATCCGCATCGGCGACACCACCACCGTTTTCTGGACGGAGAAGCACACTATCCTCGAAGATATCTTCGCCGATATTTTCTCCAACGGCTCCCAAGCCGGAGAAGAAGTTCAGGACGACACCAAACGCACCCAAATTCGGCAACTTCTTGAAGCCGTTCGTTCCGGCGAAAAATACGAAGAACACGGCAAGTCCGACACCCCGTTCTATATCCTCGGCCTGGCACCGAATGCCGCCCGTATTTCCATCCGCTTCTTCCACCGCTCCACTATTGCCGATCTTGTCGAAAAGTTGCACGATCATCACCAGTGCTTGGAAACAGTCCGCCAGTTCACCGAACCCGTCGGAAAACGCTTCGCTGATCCCGAGTTTCCAGCCGTTTGGCAAATCCTCCGCGAAACCGCTCGCGTCGCCGATGAAATCCCACCTC
>CAYXZE010000245.1:0-4352 GCA_964469395.1 uncultured Luteolibacter sp. | reverse complement strand
CCCCCGCTCGACGACTACAAACCCAGCGGCACGCCCGAACCGATCCTCACCAAAGCCACCGCCTGGGTCGAGCTGCCCGACGGCTCCATCCGCGAAACCAACACCATGCCGCAATGGGCCGGCTCCTGCTGGTATTACATGCGCTATTGCGATCCGACGAACACCAGCCGTTTCATCTCGAACGAAGCCGAGGACTACTGGACGGATGAAAAACCAGGAATGGTCGATCTCTACGTCGGTGGTACGGAACACGCCGTACTTCACCTTCTCTACGCCCGCTTCTGGCACAAGGTCCTCTTCGACCTCGGCCACGTCAGAACCCCCGAGCCATTCCAGAAACTCGTCAACCAAGGCCTCATCCTCGGCGAAGACGGCCAGAAAATGTCCAAGTCCCGCGGCAACGTGGTGAACCCCGACGATGTCGTTTCCGAATACGGAGCCGACGCCCTGCGCCTCTATGAAATGTTCATGGGCCCGCTCGAACAGGTGAAACCCTGGCAGATGAAAGGCGTCGAAGGCGTATCCCGCTTCCTCGCCCGCGTCTGGCGCGTCGCCTTCGAAGAGAACGAAGGTGAAGTCAGGATTTCCACCAAAATCCAGGACGTCCCCTGCACCGACAAGGAACTGCTCCGCGTCGTCCACGAAACCATCAAGAAAGTCGGCGAGGACATCGAGAAACTCAGCTTCAACACCGCGATCTCGCAGATGATGATCTGCACCAACGCCTTCACCCAGGCCGAGGTCGTGCCGCTGAAAGAGTTCACCCAGTTCCTCACCCTCCTCAACCCTTTCGCACCGCATCTAACGGAAGAAATCAACGCCCGCGTGGCGGCGGCTTCCAACCGTCAGGCCCCCATGCTCTCCGAGACCGAATGGCCAACCTACGATCCCGAAGCTCTCGTTAGAAACGAGATCGAGCTCGTCGTCCAGGTGAACGGCAAACTCCGCGACCGCCTGATGGTTTCCAAGGACATCGACGAGGAAGGCGCCAAAGCCGCCGCCTTCGCCAGCAGCAAGGTGAACGAACACCTCGAAGGCAAGACCATCCGCAAGATCGTCTTCATCCCCGGCAAAATCTTCAACATCGTCGCGAACTGAGCCAATATGGCCGATCCACTCCAAGCGCTGCTCGATGAACCCGAGTTGTTAGAATTCATCACGGATTACGACCTGCACGACGAGTTTCAATCCACAGCGATCAAGCGCGCCCAGGCATATCTCGCCCCAGGCATCATCACACGAATCAAGGCGGGGCCGTTGGATTTCGATGACTACGATTATGACGGTGAGTTCGCCGAGGTAGGCGTCACGGTTACAGCCAAGGTCGCGGGATCGGGAAGGAAGCCCTATACCGCCTCCATCGATTTTTACCACGAGGGGGACGACGAGTGGGAGGCCGCGTTCAACTGCAGTTGTCCGGTCGGCTACAACTGCAAACACGCTGCGGCGTTGATGATGCGCCTGATCTCCATCGCCCGCACGGATGCGGATACCAGACCTGCCGGAGATTCAAAAGATTTGCGAATCCCGAAGGCGGTGAGCGAATGGCTCCGAACACTTGAAACCCTGGCCGCTCCCGAGGAGCCCAAAAAAGCCCCAAAAGCCCCGGCGCAGGAGAAGTTTCTGGCCTATTGTCTGGAAAGCAGCCCGCACCGGGGGGTGAAACTTCGTTTCGCCCTCCATCCGGCCACCCGCCTGAAAAATGGAAACGCGAGAATCGACTCCTCTGAACCCCGTTCCGATTTAAACAATCTTCCGAGATACATCGCGGATGAGGATCTGCCCGTGTGTATCGCATACCGGAAGCATCCGAAAATCTCCGACGGCTGGTGGGCCAGCGTGGTTCCCGAAGGGCGGGACGGCGCGCGGCTGATCGAGATGGCGCAGGCCACCGGAAGATTCTACTTTTTCAATGAATCCGCCGCAAAAAAACCGAAAGGGCACTCGCCCATCCAGCCAGGCCCGCCCCTCACGGTGGAACTCGCATGGGACATCCTGCCTTCGGGAGACGCGAACCCGGTCATCCGGGGCCTTTCCGACGGGATATTCATCCTGCCTGTGGAGCCGCCGATGTATGTCGATACCCTTCGGGAAACGTATGGTCCGCTGGAATGCGGGCAGCCGTTCCATCTGTTAAAGCATTGGGAAAACGGCCCCGTATTGAACGCCGGAATCGTGGAACAAGTCTCCGCGAGAATAGAAGCATTGCCTAACAAGCATGTCCCCGCCCCGCTAGCATTACAGATCGAAATCCGCCCGCCCTGTGCGCCGACACCGCATTTCACGGTGACACGCCTTACGGCAAGCCTCGCGGGAATGCCCCAGGATTTCATCGTCGGCCATCTTTCCTTCCAATATGGCGACAGTCCGCCGCTGCCCTATCAGGTGCTCCGCGCGCCTTCTGCCGCCTACATGGAACTGAGGGATGGAATCCGGATCGTGTGGAAGCGCGATGCATTCCGGGAGTCCGAAATCGCCGGAAAACTAACCGCTCCGGACTTCCTGCCCTTCGTGGACGTGATCTCGGAGCACCTCCTCCATCATTCGCTGAAAAACGCCTTTGTCCCCGCCGACCCGCAGCCCGGTCCCGCACTCGCATGGCTGCGCTGCCTCGACAGTCCTGAAATGGAAGCCCTGCGCCAGGACGGCTGGATCGTCACCGTCGATCCCAAGGCCGGACTAACAGCCCATGACGCGGGCGATTTCCTCCCGGCCATCGAGGCGGAAACCGATCACGGCATCGACTGGTTCCGCTTCGATGTCTCCTTCGAAGTGGACGGCTCCCAACGCTCGCTCATACCGCTCATCGCGCAAGCCATCGAGAAAAACCTCCCGTCCGCCGACGCCCCGGACCTTCCCGAGTGGATCACCATCCCCTGCGAGAATCCCGAGGACGGCTTCATCCGCCTGCCCGCCCGGCGGTTCCTTGAAATCGTCGATCAAGTCCGCCATCTCTTCCACGGCCGCGCCCCGGGCGAGGGCCCGCTCAGGCTCGACCGTCTATCAGCCGCCGGCGTCGCCGATTCCCTCGCCCTCGACACCTCCGCCACCACCCGCGCGCTCGCCGCCCTCGGCCGCGGCCTCAAGGACATCACGGAACTCCCTCACGAGGAACTCCCCGCCGCCGTCCACGCCACCCTCCGCCCCTATCAGCACGAGGGCTTCCGCTGGCTGCGCTTCCTCGCGAAACACGGCCTGCACGGCATCCTCGCCGATGACATGGGCCTCGGAAAAACCCTGCAAACCCTCACCCACCTCGCCGCCGAACACGCCGCCAAACCCGGCCGCCCCTCGCTCGTCATCGCCCCCACCTCCGTCGTGCCGAACTGGGCCTCCGAGGCGGAAAAATTCATCCCCTCGCTCAAAGTCCTCATCCTCCACGGCCCCGAGCGCCTTTCCGACTTCAAGAAAATCCCCGCCGCGGACCTCGTCATCACCTCCTATCCGCTGCTTCACCGCGACATCGACATTCTAACAAAACAACCGTGGCACTGCGTCGCGCTCGACGAGGCGCAGCACATCAAGAATCCCAAATCCGTCACCGCCCACGCCGCCAGCGCCTTGCAGGCCGCCCACCGCCTCTGCCTCTCCGGCACCCCGATGGAAAACCACCTCGGCGAGCTCTGGAGCCTCATGCGTTTCCTCATGCCCGGCTTCCTGCCAGACGAGAAAACCTTCAACTCCCGCATCCGCAAACCCATCGAGCGCGACCGCTCCACCGATGCCCAACTCGCCCTCAACCGCCGCGTATCCCCGCTCATCCTGCGCCGCACCAAGGACCAGGTCGCCACCGACCTGCCGCCCAAAACCGAACTCATCCACCACATCGAGCTCACCAAAAAACAAGTCGGCCTCTACGAATCCGTCCGCACCTCCATGGACAAGCGCGTCCGCGACGCCATCGCCGCCAAGGGCCTCGCCAAGTCCCACATCATCGTGCTCGACGCCCTGCTCAAGCTCCGCCAGATCTGCTGCCATCCCCTGCTGCTCAAGACCGCCGCCTCGAAAAACGTCACCGAATCCGCGAAGCTTCATTATCTAACTGAAGAACTGCTTCCCCAGCTATTGGAAGAAGGCCGCCGCATCCTGCTCTTCTCCCAATTCACCTCCATGCTCGCGCTCATCGAGGCGCACCTGGAGAAAGAAAAAATCCCCTTCCTCAAACTCACCGGCCAGACCAAAGACCGCGCCACGCTCGTCAAACAATTCCAATCCGGCGAAGTCCCCATCTTCCTCATCTCGCTCAAAGCCGGCGGCACCGGCCTCAACCTAACAGCCGCCGATACCGTCATCCACTACGACCCCTGGTGGAACCCCGCCGCCGAGAACCAGGCCACCGACCGCGCCCACCG
>CAYXZE010000244.1:0-4373 GCA_964469395.1 uncultured Luteolibacter sp. | reverse complement strand
CGACTCTTCCCCGCCTTCTTTCTCTGTTTCCTCTGTTTCCTCCTGTTCAATGATTTTGTCGGCTTCTGCGGAGGGATTGAGGGGAATTTGAACGGAAGGGAACGGAGATTGGAGATTTGGAGGCAGGATGAACTGAAGTTCTGGAGTGCATTTTCCGCGGCGATGACGCGGTCGTTTCAGCGGTCCAGGGCGTCCGCATGGGTGCGGATTTCCGCGGCGTCGAGCACGCGGGCGTAAATGGCCACTTCATCGATGCCGCCGTGCCATTGGCGGGCTCCGTATCCTTCCTGCGGGAGGGTATGGAGGCGACCGATGATGGGCCGGAGTGCCACGTTTTGAGACTCGAGCTCCGACTCCGCCTGGTCGGAAAGCGCGCCGTCGATGTAAAGGCGCGAGGTCTTGCCATCATGGGTGCAAACGACGTGAATCCAGCGGTGCAGCAGGTGGGATTCGGCGGAGTAGGTGTTGGTCCCCCCTTCGTAGTCGGAGGGAGAGCGCATGAGGTAGCGCAGGGCGAAATCCGGATGAACCTGACCGAGCCCTTTGCCGCGAAGCCCCATGCGGTCGATGCTCGCTCGCGTGGGCGGGTGCTTCACATCGGCTCGACGAAAGCGTCTGGATGGCGGCGGTGTCGGTTCGTCGAGAACGAGCGCGGTGGAAAGCTGCTCGGAAAGTGGATAGATGAGGCACTCCACGGTGAGTCCCGCAGGCGTGTCCAGCCCCTTGATCGGCTGCCCGGTGGTGGCGAATCCGGCATTGGTGGCGGTATCGGTGAGCAGGAAACGCCGCCCCGCCGGACCGGCGAGCAGCGGATGGCCGTGGAGTTCCAAGGGCTGGCTGCCGGCGGCGGGCGGGACGGTGGATTGCCCTGGCGAGCCTTCAAAATTCCACCAGACGAATGGCGCGGAACGGGTGACGGCTTTCGCATAGGCATTTCCGGCGGGCGATGTCTCGGAAACCGCCAGCGGCAGGGGACGGAGGAAATCGGCTGGAGTGGTCGGGCTGTTTTTGAGAATATCCGAGATCCGGACGGACTGGCCCGCGCCTAACAGACGCTCCTCGCGGGTGTGGCCTCTGACACCGGTGATGGAAGTGTTGGCCAGCCCCTCGAAGACGTGCACGTCCGAGGTGCCATCGGGCGCGACATTCACGGAAAACTCGGTGCCGAGATCGACGACCGCGCCATTGGGCACGCGAATCATGTAGGGGACGAGGTTGCCGTGCATGCGCAGCGAGGCATCGCCCAGCGCGAGTGTCATTTCCCGTTCGCCAATCAGCTCGAAACGGGCGGGCGCGCGCAAGGTCACGGTCTGGCCGCCGGTGAGATTGAGCGCGAGGGTGCCGGCACCGAGGCTGACCGGCGTGGTGCCCAGCTTCATGCCTCCTGCGGCGGGTTCCGGCAGATTCCAGCGGACGTTTTCCGCGTAGGCCACCACGGCGAGCACGGGTTGTTCCGTCTTGTTTCCGGCTGAAACGGGCAGGGGCCGCTGGCTGTGGCGGGATGACCAGAGGGCGGCTCCGGTGGCGAGAAGAGCGATTGCCGCAGCCACGGCGACCCAGGGCCGGAATGAACGCTGCCTGACCGGAACGGGCGGGCTTTCCACGGACTCGTAGTGGCCGGAGGCCAGCATGAGGTGGGCGGAGGAAAACACCCGGTAACGTTCCCGGGCCTCGGGGGTTTCCCGCAGGATTTGATCCAGCTCGGCGGCATCTCCATCCGCGAGCAGGCCATCGGCCAAGCGGCAGAGTAATTCATCGAGACGGTCAGTGGATGCGCCGGGCATGGTGAGAGGGGAAAATCAAGGGGACGAGTGGCGATCCGACAATACGCCTTCGAAAGCCAATTGCCTGCGGATGCACGCGGTGAGTTGGGAGCGCGCATGGTTCAGCACGCGATAGAGGGCATGGACGCTTTGTTTGCGCTGCTGCGCCAGATCGGCGATGCTGGAGTCCTGCGTATAGCGGGCGAGCAGGGCCTCGCGCGCCCGCAAGGTGAGTTTCCCGAGGCAGTCATCAAGGGCGGAACGCATGACCTGGACCTGGCCGTTTGCGGGGGCCTCATCGGAGAGGATTTCCAGCAATTCATCGGAAAAGACCAGTCGGTCGCGGCTGCGGGTCTTGCGGAAACGCAGGACTTGGAAATACCCGATGCGCATCGCCCACGGCAGGAACGGGCGGGCGGGATCGTAATCCTCGAATTCCTGCCAGAGCTTCAGGCAGGTTTCCTGCATGAGGTCATCCAGATCCTGGGCGTGCGGGTGAAGATGGTGGAGATAGTTCCGCAAATCCTGCTGGCTTTGCAGGATTTGGCTGAGGAAGCCGCTGGAGCGGTCGTCTGGATTTACAGGGCCCATCGCAGGGAGAAAATTTGCCGGGGGCGCGCCACCGTGCGAGTTAAATCAGCACGGCGGCGGGGTTTTTCGCGGAAAATCTCATCTATTTCATCGATTCACGCGACACTCGGCAAAAACTCACGGAATCCACCCGCAGGCGCGGCAGCCTTTTACCATGAGGTAGGCCACGCCGCCGGCAGCGGGAAGCGTGAGGACCCAGGCCCAGAGGATGCGCTCGATGAGCGTGAGCTTGAGCGCGCCGAAACGCTTGGCGCAACCGACGCCCATGATGGCGGTGGTGATGCTGTGGGTGGTGGAAACCGTCATGCCGAGACCGCCGGTGACGGCAAGCAGGGTGGCGGCAGTGGCCTCCGCGGCGAAACCGTGGACGGGTTGCAGTTTCACCATTTTGTGGCCGAGGGTTTTGATGATCCGCCAGCCGCCGGCCATGGTGCCTGCGGCCATGGTGAGGGAGCAGACGATTTTGATCCAGGTGGGCACGTCGGGCGACAAATCGCGGACTTTTCCGGCGGCTACGGAAAGCGGGACCTTGCCGGTCGCTTCGGCGGATTTCATTTCCTTGCCGAGGCTTTTCTCCCAATCGGTGATTTTCGCGGCGACCATTCTCCCGATCAGCGGAACTTTCGGCAGGATTCGGGAATTCTCCGCAGCGAGCAGCTCCTGATGGGTGGCGGTGGCCATGGCGGAGAGGCGGGCGGCGGCTTCTTGGTCGCCGGTGGCGGCGTGGGTCCTGGCGGCGAGGGTGAGGAAGGCTTCGCGGAATTCGCCGGGCTTGAGGCGGGCGCTTTCGGTTTCGAGGACGGTGGCGGCTTCCTTGAGTTGTTCCGGGGTGGATTTCTCATCCTGGATGATCTTGATGCTTTGCTCGGCCTGCATCGACTTGTCCATGCGGAGGAAACCCAGCCAATCCGGCACGTTCTGGAAACTGCCGGTGGCGGTGGCGGTGACCAGGGCGAGGGTGATGATGCCCATGGTTTTCTGCGCGTCGGCCAGACCGTGGGCGAATCCCATGTAGCTGGCGCTGAGGATTTGTGCTTTTCCGAAGAAGTTCGTGACGAAACGCGGGCGGGCTTTTTGCAGAAGGAAATACAGGAAACCCATGAGGAGGAAACCGCCGAAGAAGCCGATGAGCGGCGAGGTGATCATCGGAATGACCACCTTGTGGAGGACGCCTTCCATCACGACCTTGCCGTCCTTCACCCTTTCCACGGACCAGAGGATGGCGTGCCAGTTGTCATGGGCGCTGGCCACGGCCGCACCGCAAATGCCGCCGACGAGGGCGTGGGTGGAGCTGGATGGCAGACCGAACCACCAGGTGAGCAGGTTCCAGACGATGGCTCCCATCAGCGCACAGATGATGACCATCGGTGAAATGAACTGGGCGTCCACCAGACCGGAGGAGACGGTTTTCGCGACGGCGTGACCGGCGAGCGCGCCGATCAGGTTGGTGATGGCGGCCATCGCGATGGCTTGCCGCGGGGTCATCACCTTGGTGCCGACGACGGTGGCGATCGAGTTCGCGGTATCGTGGAAACCGTTGATATACTCGAAGGCGAGCGCGATGAAAATGACCAGCAGGATGATTCCAAGACTCATGCGGTTCTAGCCTCAGGAATTTTTCAGGACGATCTGGGACACGACGTTGCCGGCGTCCCGGCAGCGGTCGATGACTTTTTCCAGCAGATCGTAAAGATCGCGGAGGGCCATGGCCTTGATCGGCTCCATGTCGCCGGAGTAGATTTCCTTCAAATAGCCGAGCACCAGTTGGTCGGCGCGGCCCTCGAGTTCCTGCATTTTATCGTTTTCCGCCTTGATGTCTTCGAGCTTCGGGTTCTTCGCGAGCATATCCACCATCCGCACGACGACGTGGGCGGCTTCCTGGGCGATGTGCATTTGCGGCGTGAAATCCTCGGCTCTCACCAAGTGGTGCATGATCACGTAGCGCTCGCCGAATTTCTCCACCGTCTTGGGAATGCGGTAGAGCGCCTTCGAAAGCGCCTCGATGTCCTCGCGGTCGAG
>CAYXZE010000243.1:0-4403 GCA_964469395.1 uncultured Luteolibacter sp. | reverse complement strand
GAAATCCCGGCGGAGGCGGTGAGGCCGGTTTCCTCGAAAATCTGCGCGCGGATCTCGCGGGCGATGGCGGCGCCGCGGCTTTGCAGGTGGGATACGTCGAGGTAGGCCTCATCCAGCGAGAGCGGTTCGATGAGCTCGGTGAAACGGCCGAAAATGGCGCGGATTTGCGAACTGACGGCGCGGTAAAGCTCGAAGCGGACGGGAACGAGGATGAGCCGGGGGCAGAGTTCCAAGGCCTTGAAAACCGGCATGGCGGAGCGGCAGCCGTATTTCCGCGCCTCGTAGTTGGCGGTGGTGAGCACGCTGCGGCGGTCGCTGCCGGACACGCCCATGGGCTTGCCGCGCAAGGCGGGATTTTCCCGTTCCTCGATGGCGGCGTAAAAGCAGTCCATGTCGATGTGGATGATCTTTCTCAAGGTGGCGGCGGATGCACGGAGGAATAAAGGCAGATGAGTTTAGCCGCAAGAAGGTGAAAAACGGGCGCGGAAAATCAGAGCGGATTTCTTTGAATCCCGCGATTTCGCCACGGGTCCCTCTTTTCTGCTAGATGTCCGCCCACGCCGCATCGATGAGCATGGTATGCGGCATGGCGGGGCTGCCGCGCTCGTTGCGGTGAATCTGCGCCACCACCATTTCCACCGCCACGCGGCCCAGTTGTTCCGGGCGGTGATCGAGGCTGCCCGCGCCGCCGGGCTTCCCCTGCCTGACGAGCCAGGCGAGGGCGACTTCATGCGCCGCGGGCCAGGAGAAATCCTCCGCTAACAGAACCGCCCCGGGATTTTCACGGTCCAGCCAGCGTGCCAGCGCGGCGGCATCCTCGCGGGCGATGAGCAGCGGAGCCACCCGCCCGGACTTGGGAAGCTGCTGCTGGCAGGCCAGGAACGCCCCCAGCCACTTGCTTTCCACCCGTTCGTTCATCTCGGGTGTTAGAACGAGGCCGATGCGTTGGAACCCCCTCGCCCGCAGCGCCGCCCACGCCAGCACCAATCCCTGATAGTGATTGGGCGAAACCCGGTGCATGACCGGCTCGTGAAGGCTGGTGCCGATGGTGACGCCGGTCAGACCGCGCAGATCCAGCGGGAATTTCATCGCGGATTCGGGCACCGGCGGAATGATGACGCCCCATTGCCCGCGGGCCGCGAGAGTGCGGCGCAAGCTCTCCGGCGAGATCCGCCCGGCACCGACCGGATAGATTTCCAGGCCGTAGCCCAGCTCTCCGGCCCGGGCCAGTGCTCCTTGCAAAACCGGCTCGACACTCATCGGCGAGAGGTGGTCCCCCCCGGCGGGCCAGAGATCGATCCACGCGATGTTGTGCGGATCGCTGCGGCGACGGTGGTGGTGCATCTGGGCCATCAACGCCGACACCATCGGATGCGGGCGGTAGCCGAGCCGGGTTGCGGCGGCCTGAACCGCCAGGCAGCGCGCTTCCGGAATCGTGGGGTCGTTGCGCAACGCTTTCGAAACCGTGGAAACGGAAACGCCGGCTTCACGGGCGACGTCCCGCATGGTGATGGTTTGTCCGGCACTCACGAAACGATATTCGTAAAACGCCGCTCGCCCCGCAAGCGCGAAACATTTCAAGCTCTCCGCATGACTGAATGGCAATCCGACTCCGAGCTGTTTGAATTGATCAAGACCCAGCTCTACACCCCGGTGGTGGGCGACATCCTCGACAAGCACGGCTTTACCCGCCAATTCCTGCCGCAGCCGATCCAGCCGCTGCTCGTGGAAATGAAACTGGCCGGCCGCGCGATGCCGGCGCTCACGATCGACGTGCACGGCCCGCAAAAAAAACCGTTTGGGTTTCTCACCGAATCGCTCGACCAACTGGAACCCGGCGAGGTCTATCTGACCAGCGGCGGCGAAATGCGCTGCGCGTATTGGGGCGAGATTCTCACCGCCACCGCCCGCATGCGCGGTGCCGTGGGTGCCGTGGTCAACGGCTTTCACCGTGATACGCCAAAGGTCCTGGAACAGAACTGGCCGGTCTTCAGCCGCGGCCGTTTCGCCCAGGATTCCAGTGTCCGCACCCAGATCGCGGATTACCGCTGCCCGATCCAAATCGGCCAGGTTTACGTCGAGCCCGGCGATATTGTATTCGGCGATCTTGACGGAGTGGTCATTATTCCCAAGCGTGTGGAGAAACAAGTCATCCTCGAAGCACTCGAAAAAGCCGCCGGCGAAAACGTCGTGCGTATGGAAATCGAAAACAACATGTCCAGCACCGAAGCCTTTAAGAAATATGGAATCCTCTGATCAAATCGTCCCGCCCTTTCGTCTGGAAGGGGAAGTTGCCATCATCACCGGTGGCGCCACCGGCCTCGGCTTCGGCATGGCCCGCAGTTTCGTGGCCTCCGGCGCGAAGGTCGTCCTCGTCGGCCGCCGCGAGGAAGAGTTGCAAAAAGCCGTGGCCGAGCTCGGCTCCGCCGCCAGCTATGTCCGGCATGACGTGCAGGACCACGCCAACGCCGCGAAACTCGTGGCCGCCGCCACCCAGGCCGCCGGCGCGCCACCGAGCATCCTGATCAACAATGCCGGCGTGCACCTCAAGAAACTCGCCGTGGACACCAGCCCGACGGAATTTTTGAACGTCATCAACACCCACGTCATCGGTGCCCACGCCCTCACCCAGGCCGTCCTGCCCGGCATGCTGGAGCGCAAACACGGCAACGTGCTTTTCATCGCCTCCATGGCCTCGCTCTTCGGCATTCCGAAAGTGGTCGCCTATTCCGCCGCGAAAAGCGCCTTCGTGGGCATGGTCCGCACGCTGGCCGCGGAAGTTTCCGTGGACAACGTCCGCGTCAACGCCATCGCTCCCGGCTGGATCGACTCCGCCATGATGCGCTCGGCCCTCGATAGCGATCCCGCCCGCCGCGATAAAATCCTCGGCCGCACGCCCATGGGCTGCTTCGGCGACACCGACGACATCGGCTGGGCTGCGGTCTATCTGTGTTCCAAGGCCTCCAAATTCGTCACCGGCGTGGTCTTGCCGGTGGACGGCGGCGCGAGCATCGGCTTCTAATTCTAATTTTCAAACTCATGAAACTCGGACTCGGACTCTATCGTCACCAACTCAATGCGGACCATTACCGCTTCGCCAAACAATGCGGCGCCTCGCACCTGATCATCCACATGGTCGATTATTTCCGCTCCGCGCGGAACAACGCCCCCGGCGACCAACCGCTCGGCGACGACTCCGGCTGGGGTCTCGCGGGCGATCCCGACAAGCTCTGGTCGTTTGAGGAACTCTCCGCCATCAAGGCGGAAGCCGCCGAATACGGCCTCGAAATCGAAGCCATCGAAAACTTCGACCCCGCCCACTGGCACGACATCCTGCTGGACGGTCCGAAAAAGGCGGAGCAGATCGAGAATCTCAAGACCCTCGTCCGCACCGTCGGCCGCGTCGGCATCCCGACCATCGGTTACAACTTCTCGATCGCCGGCGTGGCCGGTCGCGTCAAGGGGCCTTGGGGCCGCGGCGGCGCGGAAGTGGTGGCCATGGACGGTCATTACGACACGCCGATCCCTAACGGCATGGTCTGGAATATGATTTACGACACAAACGCCCCCGCCGGCACCCTCGCCCCCATCACCACCGAGGAACTCTGGCGGCGTCATGGCGAGTTCCTCGACGCGCTCCTGCCCGTGGCCGAGGAATCCGGCGTCGTCCTCGCCGCCCACCCCGATGATCCGCCGACGCTCACCGTCCGCGGCCAGCCGCGCCTGGTGAACCAGCCTCAACTTTACCAGAAGCTCATCGACGGCCATAACAGCCCGAGCAACGGCCTGGAATTCTGTCTCGGCACGCTCGCGGAAATGACCGATGGCGATCTTTACGACGCGGTCGATTCCTACAGCAGCCAGAACAAGGTGGCCTACATCCATTTCCGCAACGTGCGCGGCAAGGTGCCGAACTATGTGGAAACGTTCGTGGACGAGGGCGACATCGACATGCTCCGCGTGTTGCGGATCCTCAAGAAAAACAACTTCACCGGCGTTCTGATTCCCGATCACGCTCCGCAAATGACCTGCTCCTCCCCATGGCATGCCGGCATGGCCTATGCCTGCGGCTGGATGAAAGCGGCCATTACGGGATTGGAGACCCCCTGATTTGGAGCCGCCCTGATGATCGACGCGGCGGAAATCTCACGCCGCTGTCGATCCTCTCGGTTCCTCCGAATCGCATGATGCCACGCCGCCGCAGTCCAAGGGCTGGCCGCTCGTTGCCAATCCCTAACGGCATTGAAATGAATTTCTTAGCCGCAAAAAGGCGAAAAAATGGCGCAAAAAACCGATTCGAATCACAGCCACCTCGTTCACCCAAATCCCCCCGGAAGGATTCATTGACGATTGAAATGAATCTCTTTGTCGCAGAGCGACATCGAATGGTAGCCGTGGGCTTC
>CAYXZE010000242.1:0-4406 GCA_964469395.1 uncultured Luteolibacter sp. | reverse complement strand
CCAGCAGATCAAGCGCCGCCTGCCGCGCACCGAAGTGATCGTGCCGGAACCCGGCATCGAATACGAAATCTAAGACGCCTGCCTGAAACAAGGAAGGGCGATATCCGATCGCCCGGTCCATGAAGTGCCAATGGAAAGCGCCTTGCTCTGCTCATTGTCTTTCCATGGGCGCGGCGGACGGATTCCGCCGCTCCTTGTTTTTAAGACAGCCGCTACGCCCCCCCCGGACGGGAAAATCAGAACGGAAAAATCAGGTTTAGGAACATCGTGAGGAAAAAATTCACGATGAGAATCGCCAGCGAGGAATAAACCATCGCCCGGGTCGTTCCACGTCCCACACCGACCGCGCCTTGATCCGCTTTCAGCCCCTGGTGGCAGGAAAGCACCACGATCAACATGCCGAAAACCAGCCCTTTCGTCATGGCGATGACCACGTCCGAACCATCGGTGTGCAGGTTCATTTGGTGCAGCCAATAAGCGCCGTTCACATCAAACGTGCCGACGCCGACAACCAGCGACGCCAGAATCCCAAACGCCGCGGACTCCGCGATCAGCAACGGCATGGAAACCAGCATCGCGAGGAAACGGGGCGTGACCAGATAATCGATCGGATGCACGTCCATCGAGCGCAGGGCGTCGATTTGTTCGGTGACTTTCATCGTGCCGATTTCCGCCGCCATCGCCGCACCGACCCGGCCGGCGAGCATCAACGCCGTCACCGAAGGACCGAGTTCGCGGAGCATCGCCACGCTCACCAGCGCCCCGCCGCCCGTTTCCATGCCGAGCGGTTTGAATTGAAACATCGCCTGCGCCGCCAGCACCGCGCCGGTGAAGGCCCCGGTCACGATCACCACCGATTGCGAGCGGAATCCCGTTTCGGCGATCTGCTCCATCACCATTCGGAAACGGATTTTCCCGTGAATCAGCGAGTTCCAGACTGCGGCGACAAGCTGGCCGACTTCCCCCAGATAGATGAGGAAGGCAATCATGCCGCTGCCAAGAAACCGGAACACCATGCCACCATGACGCGGAAAATTCCGCATGGCAATGAAGTTGAACGGCAAGGGATCACTTAACGCGCACGCTCTTTTCAGAGTCTGAGCGCCACCTTGAGAAACGGCGCGGTGCGGGAGGTCTTGGATTTGGCGATCTTTTCCGGCGGGCCTTGCGCGATGATTTTCCCGCCGCCGTCGCCGGCCTCGGGGCCGAGGTCGAGGATCCAGTCGGCCTCGGCGGCGACGGCCATGTGGTGCTCGATGACGACGACGGTGTGGCCTTCATCGACAAGGCGGTGAAGGACGTCGATGAGCCGCTGGACGTCTTCGAGGTGGAGGCCGACGGTGGGCTCTTCGATCAAGTAAAGATTGTGGATTGAGGATTGCGGATTGTTGATTTTGGATTTGAGAGAACGGCCTTTGGTGAGTTCGGAGACGAGCTTGATGCGCTGGGCCTCGCCGCCTGATAGAGTCGGGCTGGGCTGGCCGAGCTGGAGGTAGCCGAGACCGGTGTCCGCCATGAGCTTGAGCGGATGGGCGATGCGCGGCTGGGATTCGAAGAAGGCGGAGGCTTCGTCGATGGTCATGGCCAGCACCTGCCCGATGTTTTTCTGGCGGAAGGTCACTTCCAGCGTGGCGGGGTTGTAGCGATCTCCGTTGCAGGACTCGCAATGGACCCATGTGCTGGGGAGGAAATCCATTTCCAGCTTCACCCGGCCGTTGCCCTTGCACTCGGGACAGCGCCCGCCTTCGGTGTTGAAGGAGAAGCGGGAGGCGTCGAAGCCGCGCATGCGGGCTTCCGGGAGTTGGGCGAAAAGGGCGCGGATGTGATCGAAGACTTTCACATAAGTCGCCGGGCAGGAGCGCGAGGTTTTGCCGATGGGCGATTGATCGACTTCGAAGCAGGCTTTGATCGATTTCTCGCCGGTGGATTTTTTGTAGAGTTTTGATTTGGCCTGGCGGTTGAAAATCGCCGCCACGCAGGAATGCATTAACGAGGACTTGCCGGAACCGGAGATGCCGGTGAGGACGGTGAGCCGGCCGAGAGGGATGGCGGCATCGACATTCTTGAGATTGTTGGCATGGCAGCCCGCAATGGTTAGAAACGGATGCTCCTTGCCGACCGGACGGCGCGAACCGCGGATGGGGTGGTTCATCACGGCGGAGAGGGCGCGGTAGGTGGGGGAGAGGATTGCCGATTGATGATTCCTGATTTTTGATTTCTGATTTTGAAGGCGCGGCGGCTTGCCCTGATAGACGATCTCCCCGCCGAGACGCCCCGCTCCCGGACCGAGGTCGATGAGGTGATCCGCCGCCGCGATGGTGTCCTCGTCGTGCTCGACGATGATGAGGGAATTTCCCTGATCGCGGAGGGAAATGAGGGTTTTCAACAACGCGGCGTTGTCGCGCGGGTGGAGACCGATGGTGGGCTCGTCGAGGACGTAGAGGACGCCGCGCAGATTTGAGCCAAGCTGGGCGGCGAGACGGATGCGCTGGGACTCGCCACCTGATAGAGTATTGCCGGAGCGGTCGAGCTGGAGATAACCGAGGCCGACTTCCTGAAGAAAGGCGAGCCGCTGGCGGATCTCGGGAAGGATGTCGCGGGCGATGAGGGTGTCGCGGGAGGCGGTGAAGTTGAGTTTGGAGAAATGCTTGGAAGCGGCGTCGATGGAGAGGTGGCCGAGGTCGGCGATGGCGGTGGAAGTCTTGCAGTCACCTCCGAGACGGACGGCGGCGGCGGTGGGATTGAGGCGGGAGCCGTGGCAGGCGGGGCATTCGACAAGCTCGGCATCGTCCATGCGTTCGATGGCGCGGTCGGCATCCATTTCCGCTTCCAACACGGAGCCGAAGCGCGAGGTGTCGAGATGCTGGCGACGCTTCGGGACGCGCCCATGGCCGCGGCATTCCCCGCACCAGCCGTGCGGGGAGTTGAAGGAGAAGAGACGAGGATCGAGCTCTTCAAAGGATTGGTTGCAGCACGGGCAACTGGATTTGGTGGAGAGAAGGGTGATTTTTTTGTCGGCGGAATAGAGTTTGATGAGACCTTTTCCGATTTCGATGGCGCGTTCGATGGATGGACGGAGTTCAGAGAGTTGGGTTTGGCGGTTGGAAACCGCCGCCACGACGACATCGATGTCGTGTTCCTTGAACCGTTCGAGGCGGGTGAAGCCTTCGGCGTCCTTGAATTGTTTGTCCACGAGGAGACGCGTGAAGCCTTGTTTGAGCGCCCACTCGGCGATCTCGTTGTGATAACCTTTTTTACCGCGGATGACCGGGGCCAACAGGGTGACGGGGCCTTTCTTGAGATGGGCGCGGACGGTGTTCTCGATGGCGGAAAGGGATTGGCGTTCGACGGGCACCCGGCAGTCGGGGCAGTGGAGCGTGCCGAGTTTCGAGTAGAGCAGGCGGATGAAGTTCCACAGCTCGGTGACGGTGGCGACGGTGGATTTCCCGCCGCCTTGGGAGACGCGCTGCTCGATGGCGACGGTGGGCGGGAGGCCCTGGAGCTGGTCGATCTCGGGCTTTTCCAACTGCTCGGCGAACTGCCGGGCGTAGGCGGACATGGAGTCGAGGAACCGGCGCTGGCCTTCGGCGAAGAGGATGTCGAAGGCGAGGGTGGACTTGCCGGATCCTGATAGACCGGAGATGACGACGAGCTGGTCGCGGGGGATGTCGACGGAGATGTTTTTCAGGTTGTGGTGGCGGGCGCCTTTTAGGGAGATTTGAGATTGGAGATTTGAGATTTGAAATTGGGGGGAAGAGGAAGTGCGAGTCTGGAGACACGCGGTCCCGGACAGGGCTCCTTTGAGAAAACGGGCGGTGGGGGTGTCTAACTTCGCGACGGTTTCGGGTGGGCCTTGGGCGACGAGCTGGCCGCCGTGTTTGCCGGCTTCGGGGCCGAGGTCGAGGATCCAGTCGGCGGACTTGATGACGTCGAGGTTGTGCTCGATGACGAGGAGGGAGTGGCCGGAATCTACTAACTTCTGGAAGACAATCAGGAGGTTTTCGATGTCGGAGAAGTGGAGGCCGGTGGTGGGTTCGTCGAGGATGAGGAGCTTGTTTTTTGAAGGGGCAGGTTTTCCCATCGACTGGCTGGGACTGGAAGTCCCAGCCACTGAGAGGAGTTGGCAGAGTTTGAGGCGCTGGGCCTCGCCGCCGGAGAGGGTGTTGAGGGGCTGGCCGAGTTTCAGATAGCCGAGGCCGACTTCGACGAGGGGGGCGAGGAGCTTGATGATTTGCTGGTGGCGCCTGGCGTGTGCGGGCGGCAGGCCGGCGGTTTCGGCGTAGAAGGCGATGGCATCGACGACGGTGAGATCGAGGATGTCGTGGATGGATTTCCCGAGATAGTGGAAATCGAGGGTGGAGGATTTGTAGCGCTTGACGTTGCAGTCCGGGCAGGTGACGCAGAGG
>CAYXZE010000241.1:0-4494 GCA_964469395.1 uncultured Luteolibacter sp. | reverse complement strand
TGCCACTTTTCTTTTGCCGCATGCTCCGTTTCGCGGTAAACATGGAGGTTGCGGGGAATGCCGTCACGGCATGCTTCGGTTTCATTGAACTTAAAATCCACCATCATGCGCGCGCTGCTTTTTCTCCTTCCGGTCGTCCTTGTCAGTTGTGGGCCGCTCGCTTCGCAACGTGAGATTTTGAAACGGGCGCAAGCCGAAATCAATCAGCGGGAACCATGGGGAGCGACTGCGGCCGTCTTTGTCACCAATCCCGGCGAGAACTATCGTGTGAACTGGAAAGTCAAGGCCGGTGCGGTTGATTATTCCGCGTATCATCCGGCCTACAAGGGGACCTACTTTGTTTCCGGCACCGAGCGCGAACTGCGATTCACCCGTGACGGCTGCCTGATCGGTTACGAATACGCCGGGAGCCGTTGTCCGATGCCGGATTCCACGCTTTCATCCGGGGGGGCGGGTGGCTGCCGGGAAATGACGGTGGCGCTGGCGGAGCGAGGAAATTCCGGGTTGCGCGGACGGGGAGTGGCGGGCAGGCTAACCGTCGTGCCGGACACCTCGGCACGGGTTCTTTTATTAAATGATGAATAATACTCGTGGCGAACCGTCCAAGACCGCGCAGGGCCCTGCCGGTTCCGTCGCTTCGGACGCCATCATGAATGATCCGGACGATGATTTCCGGCTGGTCGCACTCGCGCAGCAAGGGGACATGAGTGCCTACGACGCGCTGGTGACCCGCCACCGTGGGAAAATCTACGCCATGATCCGCAACATGATTCATCAGGAAGCCGAGGCCTGGGACATCTCGCAAGAGGTCTTCATCAAGGCGTGGCACGCGCTGCCGAAGTTCGAGGCCAAGGCGCGGTTTTCGACCTGGCTGTATCGCATCGCCCACAACGCGGTTTACGATTGGACGCGGAAGCGGAAAATCGAGAGCGCGGGCGAGCTGAACGATGAGATTTTCGAACGGGAGCGGATTGATTCTTCCTCGTTCACCACCCCTGCGGGCGGCGAATCGCCCGCCACCTTGATGTCGCACGGAGAACTCCGGGTGAAAATCCAGACGGCGCTCGGCAAGCTTTCCGCGGAACACCGGGAGGTCGTGCTTTTGAAAGATGTCCAGGGATTGTCCTACAAGGAAATCGCCGAGGCGATGTCGAGCACGCTGGGGACGGTCATGAGCCGGCTTTTTTACGCGCGTCAGAAACTCCAAGCTTTACTAAAAGATGAATACGAATCCCGATGAAGCCATGCTGGCGCTTTGGCTGGACGATGAATTGACCGGCAGTGAACTCGCCGCAGTCGAGGTATGGGCCGATGGCCGGCCGGAACAGCTCGCCGCCCGCGAGGAGATTCGTCGTTGGCGGAAGACCATGGCATCGGCGATTCCCGCTTCCGAGGAGCCTCCCTATCCGGACTTTTTTAACAGTCGGCTGTTGAAATCCATCCGCGAGCAAACACCGAAGGCGGAAATCCCGGCCCGGCGCGTCACCTGGAATTCCTGGCTGATGCCGGCCACGGCCTGTGCCGGGATGGCGCTGGCGTTCTGGGTGGGGAAGGAGACTCAAAGCGTTCCTGAATACGACGTGACGAATGCGCCCCGGGCGATCCCCGTGGAGCCGGTCGTTTATACGCCGGAGAGCGGCGTGAATGCGGAATGGTTCGCCAGCGCGAAAGCTGCCGCGATGGTCATCGTCCTGAATGGCGTGTCCGCGATTCCGGATACCATGGATTTTTCCGAAACCGCAGCCGTGCCGATGGACCATGAAATTGATTCCATGGCGGACAACCAAGTGGAGCCATGATGAACCGCCGCAAATGGATTCGATTCGGCTTGGCGGCTGCCGTGGCGGCTTGCTCCAACGTCGCTTTTTCCCAGGATGATCCGGGCAAAGATGTGATCGGGCGGGTGAAGGTCACGGTTTACTATGCCACGAACGGCGATCCCAAAGTGGCGGGGGCGAAGGCTGCCACGGTGGGCCAGGAAACCCAAAAACGGCTGCGGGGCGAGGAACGGCTCCGTTTCAAGAACTACCGGGTGCTCGGGCAGGACGTGCAGCCCTTGCTGCGGAGTTATGAAAACTGGGCGCAGCCGTTGAAGCCGTCTGATGAAGTGCTGGTCCGCTTCGAGGCCCGCAGCCAGCCGACGCGGGAGGCAACGGGCTTGAATCTGGAACTCTGGCTCAGCCGGAAGAAGACTTTGAAAACGGACGCCCGCCTGGAGGGCAAGCGTCCGTTGTTTGTTCTCGGGCCGGAGTGGCGGGGCGGGCGGCTGATCATCGCCGTCGCTCTTGCACCGAAGGAAAAACCGGAATCATAATGCACCCATGAAATTTGCAATCGGCATCTGGTTGACGCTCGCGGCATTCGCCCAGGCGGCGGGTTTGGAATTTACTGAAATGCTCAAGGAGGTCAATCCGGCGGTCGATGTCTCGTCCGTGACCACGGAATTCAATTTCACCAACAAGGGGCAAAAACCGGTCACCATCACGAAGGCGGATCCTTCCTGTGATTGTTTGAAGGTCCAAATTTCCGGCGGAAAGCTGAAGTATGCGCCGGGGGAATCCGGCGTGATCCGGATCACCTTCGATCTGGGGAACTCGTCCGGAACCGTCGATAAGACGATGCCGATCTTTTTGGATGCCGATCCGGAGGACAAACCTTCCGTGGTCCTAACCGTGCGCGCTCACATCCCGGTTCTCGTCGGCGTGGAGCCGAAAACCGTGAGATGGGAGCTCGGTGGCGACAAGCTCGATCCTCAAACGATCCGAATCCGCATGGCGGGCGACAAGCCGATCCGCGTGACCGGCATCAAGCCCACGTCGGATGTGTTTTCCTATGAACTGAAAATGTTGGAGGAGGGGAAGAAATACGATGTGATCGTGACGCCGCTGAGCTTGAAAGTGCCGGGCATCAGCATCATCCGCATTGAGACGGATTGCGAGGTTTCCAAGCACCGGATCCAGCAGGCTTTCGCGACGATCAGCAAGCCGACCGCATCTCAATCCGCCGCGAAGCCATGAGTTCCATGGGGCAGTTGGCGGCGATCCTTGCCATTTCCCTAGCTGCCGCCGGGGGGGCTTACTGGATCAAGGGGCCTCCCGCCCGCGCGTTCGTTTGCGATCCTGCCAGTCTGAAGGCGGATGAAGTGTGTCTTCAGCAAATCTCCCCCGACGCTGAAATCTTGTGGGTGGACGCCCGGTCCCGCAAGGATTGGGAGAAAAGCGGAGTGCCGGGTTCGGTGTTGTGGAATCTCGATCGTGATGAGGACATGCAGGCCTTCGAGGCGGAAACCGCCTTGCGGATCATGGAAACCCCGCGGGTGATCGTTTACTGCGGGAATGAAAACTGCGGACTCAGCCGCCAGGTCGCGGAGAAAATTCGCGGGTTGCAACTCGGCGCGGAAGTCTCGGTGTTGCGTGGTGGATGGCGCGCCCTCAGCGAGGCCGGACGCATTAAGGGTTCCAATCCAAAGTTTTGAAATCGACCGCCTCAAGGTAAGGAGTTTCCGGGCGTTCCTCCACATTCCACCGGAGTATCACCGTGCATGCCTTGGCTTTGCCGTAGCCGAGACTGTCCTCCTCCAGCATTCTGCCGATTTTCGATTGTTTGTCGAAGTAGGCCAGGGCGATTTCCCTGACGTTGTCTTGCGGCAGAAGTTTCAGCGTCAGCTTTTTTTCGCGGTTCGGGACGCGTTCGTCGAAACACGCGGCCAACGGCCAGATGATGACTTGGAAAACACCGGTTTGGTCGGACGGTGCCCGGGCATAGGCGGCAAGCCGCCCGCCGTAGGAATCGAGAAACGGATCCACCACGATTTTCGGTTCCGCCGAGCCACGCATTTTCACCAGAATGGTGTGGGGTCGGGGGCGGTTGTTACCGGTGGCGAAATCGATGCCGTAGTAAAAACCGACGGTTTGCTCGGCCGAGTCGGTTTCCGTGGATTCGATCGAAATGCTGGTGACCGCCGCCAACGGCGCGGCGAGGCAGGATTTTGCGAGTTCCTCCTCGGGCGTGCGGGTTTCGATGAGTGGAAGTCGCTCGGCCAGGGTTTTGGCCGCGAGAAATTGATCCAGCACCTCCCTCGTCGCCTCGCTTGGGGATTTGGGTTTCTTTATGACGATGGGTGGAGGAGGCGGCTCGATGGCAAGTGGCGGCTCCGGGCTGGGAGTCGGCTCCGGGGGGGGCGGTGGCTCTGGGAGGACGACGGGGAGCTCCGGCTTGATCTCCGTTTCAGGGATCGCGGGTGACGGTGGAATCACGACGGGTGCTGGTTTTTCAAACGGCGCGGTTTTGTCCGTGGGGGCGGGCGATGGATGGTTGAGGAGCAAGGGCACTCCGTAAAACAGCCCCGCCGCGATTGCGGTTAGAAAAACGATCCGCCTGGGCCAGCGTGAGGTCCGGGGAGGTTGTTCGGGAAGGGCGGGAGCGGGTGCGGGAGCGGGTGCGGGAGCGGGAGCGGGAGCGGGAGCGGGAGCGGGAGCGGGAGCGGGAGCGGGA
>CAYXZE010000240.1:0-4499 GCA_964469395.1 uncultured Luteolibacter sp. | reverse complement strand
GGCGGACCATGTCCATGCCGATGTAGATCATCGACTTGGTGTCCTGCGACGCGGCCTGCATGCCCATTTCGAAATTGTCGATGACCGGGATGAGTTCTTCCAACAGCCGCTGGTTGGCGTAGCGGATCGCGTCCTCGCGCTCGCGGGTCGTGCGCTTGCGGAGGTTTTCCATTTCCGCGGCGGTGCGCAGGGAGAGTTCCTTCCACTTGGCCACATCCGCTTCGAGCTCTTCCCATGGATCAAGCTCGGTCGGGGCTTCGGCGGCGGGGGCGGCGGGGGCGTCAGAAACCGGCTCCTCGACGGCGCTGGCGGGAGCTTCCTGCGGGGGATTGGGGTCGTTGTCGGCGTGCATGGCGCATAGCTGTAGTCACAGAACCGCCAGCGTCAACCCCCTTGCGGTGGGTTTTCCCCGGGAGCACCAAGCCCCGGCTTGGTGCGTTTCATTTCAGACGCGCCGAGCTGGGGTTCGGCGTTCCCGGACGCAAACTCCATCGTGAACGTTTCCCGGAAACGAGAATTGCTATACACGTATATCCACGTCAGACTTCTTCCATGCTCGCCATCCGACTCGACGCCGAAACCGAAAAGCGCTTGGAAGCCTTGGCCAAAAGGACAGGGCGCACCAAAACCTTCTATGCCCGCGAGGCAATTTTGGAACATTTGAGCGACCTTGAGGACATTTATCTGGCCACACAGAGTTTGCAGCGGTCCACCAAAACCTACTCCGCCCAAGAGGTAAAAGATGAGCTGGGTTTATAGGTTCAACGAACGGGGCTTGAAGCAGCTTAAAAAGCTCGGCAGGCCAGCCCAGGCCGAGATTCTTGCCTATCTCGACGAGCGGGTTGCCGGAAACCAGGACCCCCGGCGCTTTGGCAAAGGCTTGAAGGCCGATTTGGCCGGATTGTGGCGCTACCGGATCGGGGACTACCGGGTTCTCTGCCAAATCAAGGACGGAGAGTTGCTGGTGCTTGTGGTGGTCGTCGGGCACCGCAGGGATGTTTATGACTGAGAGATGACTGCACGGATGAGGCCTTGGACCGGACGCTCGCCCGGCTTGAAAAATCCACCGTCACCACCAAGGGAGAAACCGCGGAATTGCAAATCCGGAATTGCAAATCCGCTTGCCATCAGAGGGTGGGGTCGGTAGCTACTCGCCCCCACCGCGACTGCTCGCGGAGTGCGGGTTTTCATTTTATGAAGTTAGCGAAGTTGCTCAGCGCGGACCACATCCTTCTCGACATGAAGGCGGTGGAGCACTGGCCGTCCATCGTCGAACTGGTCGGACATCTGGTGACCAGCGGGCAGCTTCCGCCGGAACAGCAGGAGGAAATGCTGGAGGCGTTCAAGACCCGCGAGGAGCAGGTGAGCACCGGGATTGGCTCCGGAGTGGCGATTCCGCATGCGTTTTCCGACCATCTGGAGCGCGTGATCGCGGTCTTCGGCCGGTCCAGGGCGGGCATCGATTTCGAGTCGCTGGACAACGCGCCGGTGCATTTCATCGTCCTCTTCATCGTCCCGCGCAAAGACTACCACCTGCATCTGCGGACGCTCGCGGCGATCGCCAAAATATTCACCAACAGCGAGGTGCTGCGCCAGCTCGGTGCCGCGGAGAGCCGCGAGGAAATCCTCGCGATCTTCGAGCCCAAGGTGTCCCGCGTGAGCGCTTGATCCCGCATCTTTTCTTTTTATGACGCTTCTCCAGGAACTCGAATCCCGTCTCGCCGCCGCGCTCACCGCCACTCTCGGCGAGCCGGCCACCGCCGCCGTGACCGCCGCGGCGGACCTGCGCTTCGGCGACTATCAGTCGAACGCGGCGATGGTCCTCGCCAAGCAGCGCAAGACCAACCCGCGCGCGCTGGCCCAGGAAATCATCGACCATCTGGAGCTTTCCGGCCTGGCCACCGCGGACATCGCCGGCCCCGGTTTCATCAATTTCCGCATCCTGCCCGCCGCCTACGCCGCCCGCACTGCGGCCTTGATCCGCGACGAACGGCTCGGCGTGCCCGCCACCGGCACCGGCAAGACCGTGGTGGTGGATTTCTCCGCGCCGAACGTCGCCAAGCCGATGCACGTCGGCCACATCCGCTCGACGATCATCGGCGACTCGCTGGCCCGCATCGCGCGGTTCCTCGGCTTCAAGGTCATCGCGGACAACCACATCGGCGACTGGGGCACGCAGTTCGGCATGATCATTTACGGCTGGAATCATTTCCTCGATGAAACGGCGCTGGCCGCGGACCCGATCACCGAACTGGTGCGCGTCTATCGTCAGGTGAACGCCGCGACCAAGGAAGACCCGGCGGTGCTGGAAGTCTGCAAGGCGGAACTGGTGAAACTGCAGGCCGGCGATCCCGCGAACCTCGCGATCTGGCAGCGGTGCATCGACGTTTCAAAAAACGGCCTGCAGAAAATCTACGACCGCCTGGACGTGAAGTTCGATTTCTGGCACGGCGAAAGTTACTACAACGACCGCCTCGCCGGACTGGTGGACGAGTTTCTGGAAAAAGGCCTGGCCCGCGAAAGCAACGGCGCGGTCTGCATCTTTTCCGACGGCAGCAAGCCGAAGGAGGAAGACCCGTTCATGGTCCACAAGGAAGAAGGCTGGACCGATAACCCCGCGATCATCCGCAAGGCCGACGGCGGATTCCTCTACGCCACGACCGATCTGGCGACGATCCAGTTCCGCATCGACGAATGGCAGGCGGATCACGTCTGGTATGTCGTGGGCGTGCCGCAGCAGCTCCATTTCCGCCAGCTTTTCGACGCCGCCGCGCGTTGGGGAAAAACCGGGGATTTCCAGCACGTCGCGTTCGGTTCGATCCTCGGCGACGACCGCAAACTGATGCGGACCCGCACCGGCGAGAACGTCGG
The DNA here is from genome assembly GCA_964469395.1 of uncultured Luteolibacter sp. Lineage (GTDB taxonomy): Bacteria > Verrucomicrobiota > Verrucomicrobiia > Verrucomicrobiales > Akkermansiaceae > Luteolibacter. Next base: position 1,628 of record CAYXZE010000240.1, on the reverse strand, counting down.
CCTCGTGGAAGTGCTCGAAGAAGCCGTGGAACGCGCGGCGAAGGCAATCGCCGAGAAAAATCCCGAACTGCAAGGCGAGGAAGCCGTGAAAATTTCGGAAATCGTCGGCATCGGCGCGGTGAAATTCGCCGAACTCTCGCAAGGCCGCCTGACGGATTACGTGTTCTCATGGGACCGCATGCTCGCCCTCCAAGGCGACACCGCGCCCTACCTTCAATACTCGCACGTCCGCATCCGCTCGATTTTCCGCAAACTCGACGCACCGTTCGACGCCGCGACTGCGGAAATCCATCTCAACGAACCGGCGGAAATTCATTTGGCGCGGTTGTTGGTGCGGTTCGGCGAGGTGCTGCCGACCATTCTGGAAGATTTCCGGCCGAACTTGCTGGCGAACTACGTGCTCGAACTGGCCCGCGCCTTCCACTCGTATTTCGAGGCCTGCCCGGTGCTCAAGGCGGAAGAACCCGTCCGCTCCAGCCGTCTGGCGTTGTGCGAGCTGACTTCCCGCACGCTCAAGCAGGGGCTCTACCTGTTGGGGATCGAGGTTCCGGAGCGGATGTGAGCGTGATTTATATTTCCGGGCAGCCCGGAAGTATCTTGCCGTCCCGCGCGCGCCATCTACTCTCACCAGAACCCGCCTCACTATTTTTTCATGACTCCCTTCTACGTCATCGGCCACAAGAACCCGGACACCGACGCGATCTGCTCGGCCATCGGCTATGCCGCCCTGCTGCGGGCCGTCGGCGAACAACCCAACGCGATCGCCGCCCGGTGCGGCGAGATTTCCCAGCGGACCAAATGGGTTCTGGAACGCGCCGGCCTCGACGCGCCGATGCTGCTCACCGACGTGCGGGTGAATTCCGGCATGATCTGCCACCGCAAGATCATCAAGGTGTCCGTGTCCGACACCTTTCTAACCGCTTACCGGCGGATGCTCGCCGCGGAAATCCGCTGCGTGCCGGTGGAGGACGAGGAGGGCAACCTGTGCGGCATCCTGCGCTATTTCGACCTGCTCAAGCTCCTGCTGCCCGCCGACACGGAAGGCCTCAGCGTGCGGACGATCCACGTTTCCCTGGCCCAGCTCGCGGACACGCTGCAGGCCCAAAGCTTCGGCGCGAAACTGCCGCCCGCGGAGTTTGAAGAAGACCTGATCCTGCTCGTCGGCGCGTCCTCGCAGGCCACCGTGGACCGGCGGCTCAAGGAGGCGGTCAAGGATGGCAACGTCGGCAAGTTCCTCGTCATCTGCGGCGACCGTCCGATCGTCCAGCGCTACGCCATCGAGCACGGCGCCCGCGCGCTGCTCGTCACCGGGGACAACCCGATTTCCGAGGAAATCCTCGGCTACGCCGCGCGCAAGGGCGTGGTCGTGCTGAGCTGCCACCAGGACACCGCCAGCGCCTCCACCCTGATCCGCTGCTCCCGCACGGTGCGCCACGTGATGGAGAGGAAATTCCTAACCGTCGGCCCCAACGAGCCGGTTTCCCGCCTGCGCAAGCAACTCGCCGTGATTGATCAGGATCTGTTCCCCGTCGTCGAGCAAAGCAGCGGCAAAATGATCGGCGTGCTCGCCAAGTCCGACCTCGTCGATCCGCCGCGCATCCGCCTCGCGCTGGTCGATCACAACGAAT
>CAYXZE010000239.1:0-4521 GCA_964469395.1 uncultured Luteolibacter sp. | reverse complement strand
ATCTGTTCGATGCTCGGCAGACTGGTTTGCAGTTCGGGCGGCAGGGATTCCACCAATTGGTATTCCGCCACGCCCAGCGGCTGATCCTTGCCACGCAGTGCGTATTCGGCCACCACCTTGTTTTTGCTTTTGCACAGCAGCAGGCCGATGGTCGGACCGTCCAGCGGGTGCTTCACCTGGGCATCCACCGCTGTCAGATAAAAGCTCAACTGCCCGAGGTGCTCCGGCTTGAACTTTCCGGCCTTCAGCTCAATCACCACGTAACAACGCAGCTTCAGGTGGTAAAACAGCAGATCGATGAAAAACTCATCGCCGCCCACATCCAGCAGCACTTGCCGGCCCACGAAGGCGAAACCCGCCCCCAGTTCCAGCAGGAAATCGGTGACGTGTTTGACCAGCGCATGTTCGATTTCCCGCTCCTGCGCCTCATCGGTGAGGCCGAGGAAATCGAAGCGATACGGATCCTTGAGCGATTCCCGCGCCAGATCGGACTCCGGCTTCGGCAGAGTCAGGGAAAAATTTGTTACTGCCGTGCCGCTGCGCTCCAGCAGGCGGGATTCGATCTGCATCACCAGAATATTGCGTGACCAGTTGTGCTCGACGGCTTTGGCCGCATACCAGCGGCGAGTTTCAGGCCCCGGCAACTTGTCCAAGAGGACGAGATTGTGTCCCCACGGCAATTTGTGCAACAGCTGCTGCACCATTTCCGGGTCGGGCCAACCATCGGCAAAAGCCCTCATGTATTTCAGGTTGCGGGAGGAGAACCCTTTCATCTCCGGGAAGTTCGTCCGCAGATCATGCGCCAGCCGGTCGATCACTTTTGCACCCCAGCCTTGTTGGCCCTGCCTTATCAAAATCGAGTTCCCGATCTTCCAATACAGCGTCACCAACTCAAGGTTCAGCGCTTGCGAAGCACGCTGCCGGGCCTCGTGGATTTGCGCTTTGATTTCACCCAGCCAGTCGGGATAACCTTCCGGCGGCTCGGTGAGGCGGATAGGGATTTCACTCATGCTTCGAGTCCTTTCTTCCTAAGACTAGAATTGGCATCACCTTGCCTGACTCGTATTGATACAAAATATTTCACTCCTTCTTCTCCTCCGCATCCGTCACCAGCGTCCAATCCAGCGCCCCGTGATCCAGCCGCAGCACCTCGCTGGCGTAAACCGCATCCTCGTTCTTCGGGTCCAGTTCGGCGGCGAGCTGGATGAAATAGCGGGCCAGCAGCGCGTTGTCCGCGCCCTCCTGCTTCGCCAACAATTGACCGCGCGTCAGAATCAGCCGGGCGAACACCTGCGGGCTGTAAGTGCTCTCGGTGATTTCCGGCAAAATCCCCTTCCCCAACTGGAAATTCACCACCACCGCCCGCTTGTTGCGCGGGGAAAGCTGGAGGGCGAGCGCCAGCATCCGCCGCGCATGGGTGAGCGACGCGGGCGAGCCCTTGGCCACCGCCACGCCGTTGGAGGCGATCACCGCCAGATTCGTCGCATACTCGTCGCGCTCGGAATCGAGCATTCCCAGATCGCGCGAGAACACGCTGGCCACCACTTTCGGCCCGTTCCAGACAAACGACCTCGCCGCCTCCTGCGCTCCAAGAAACGAAATCATGCCGCCAAAAATCACCACTGCTTGCCAAAATCCCCTCATGAGACCTAAGGATGAGAGAACCCCCATCCTTGGCAAGTGGCAATTCCCGTCTCCAATTGGGTTTTTTGAACCGCGAATGGACGCGAATTGACACGAATCAAATATCCGATGAGAAGAATTCCCGATTGTGCCTGATTTCACCCTCAACTTGACCACGGAACAACCACCCCCTCAAATCCCCTTCTTCCATTCGCGTAAATTCGCGTTCATTCGCGGTTAATTTCTTCAAATGTTTTCATCCGAATCCCCATCCGGCAAATCCCTCCTCCGCAAATCCCTGCGGCAGGCGCTCCGCGAGCACGTCCCGGATTCCACCGCCGCCTGCGCCGCGCTCGACCAATGGTTGCTGGCCCACCCCGCCCTCCGCACCATCGCCGTTTATTCCCCGCTCCCCGGCGAGGTGGATTTATCCCCCGCCATTCTCGCCCGCCCCGACCTCACCTGGGTCTATCCGCGAATCATTGGCCAACACCTCACCTTTCACACCGGCGGAAATCTACTCCCCGGAAGCTACCGCATCCTCGAACCCACCGCCGACTGCCCCCAAGTCCCGGTTCAGGAAATCGACGCCTTCCTCTGCCCCGGCCTCGCCTTCGACACCCATGGCGGCCGCCTCGGCCGCGGCCGCGGTTTCTACGACCGCCTCCTCGCCCAAGCCCGGCCCGACGCCCTCAAGATCGGCGTCTGTTTTCCCTTTCAAATAGTCCCGGACACGTTTGCGGAGTCGCACGACATCGCGATGGACGAGGTGCTGTTTTGAATAGGTGATCGTAGATCTACAAACCACAATCCACGATCAGCCGAAACTCCGGAATCCGTGCGAACACCCACTCCCCCGCCGCAGTCTCGCCGAAAAACGCGCCGGACGCCTGTGCGGACTTGGCCACCACATGGTAACTGTTGTAGGAAAAATGCCCGCCCGGCTCGATCACCGGCGTCTGGCCGACCACTCCGTCGCCCTCCACCACGGTGATTTCCCCCTCGTCCTCCCGCACCACCCATTTGCGCCCGCGGATGGTCACCGGCACCGGCGAGTCGTTGTGAATGGAAATGAAATACACGAACGGATGCGGTTTTTCCGGCGGCGCGTCGAGGCTCGGCATGTAAACGACATCATCCACCTTCACGCGAAGCCCTTCAAATTCCCGGATCACCCCTGCCATATCGCCCATCCTTCCGCCCCCCGCGCAACCTGCCAAGCACGAAAGCCAACAAGGCAAAATCCCAACTTCCCCACTTTTCCCCTCCTCGAAAACCGACTTATCGGGAAAAGTCCCGCCGCCTTTCCGGCCGGATCCGTTCCTAACGCCGCTTGCCCTCAACCTTCCCCACCATTCCGCTTGATACTTTCCGGCTAAAACGGAAACCTGCGCCCCCATGTCCGCCGCTGTTCAACACACTCTCGCTGGCCCAGCCACTCTCGAAGGCACGTCCCTCCACACCGGCCAGAAGGTCACACTCACTCTCAAGCCCGCCCCCGAAGGTCACGGTTTCAAATTCCGCCGCATCGACCTGCCGGACCAGCCGTTCATCAATGCCGACGTGGACAAGGTCCAGACCGTCGAGCGCGCCACCACCCTGGCGGAAGGCTCGGTCAAGGTGCACACCGTCGAGCACGTCATTTCCGCCCTCTGCGGCATGGGCGTGGACAACGCGCTCATCGAAATGGACGCCAACGAGCCGCCGATCGGTGACGGCTCGTCGCGGCCCTTCGTGGAAATGATCAAAAAAGTCGGCCTCCTGCCCCAGAGCGCGCCGCGCAAGGTGTGGGAAATCCGCGAGCCGATCCACCAGGAAATGGGCGACGGCACCATCATCACCATCGTCCCTTGCAAGACCTTCAAGGTGTCCGTGACCAACGTCGGTCCGGACGGCCGTTTCACCCAGTATTTCTCCAGCGAGGTCACCCCGAAAACCTACGAGGAGGAAATCTGCGCCGCGCGGACCTTCGTTTACTACGAGGACGTCAAGCCGCTGCTCGACAAGGGCCTCATCAAGGGCGGCTCGCTGGAAAGCGCCGTGGTCATCCGCGGCGAGGAAATCATGTCCAAGGAAGCCATGCGTTTCTCCAATGAATTCGCCCGCCACAAGGCGCTCGACCTCATTGGAGACCTGATGCTCTCCGGCGTGAAAATCTTCGGCCACGTCATCGCCGTGAAACCCGGCCACGGCCCGAACACCAAGATGGCCGCCACCCTCAAGGCCGAATACGCGCGCATGCGCTCGATGGTCCCCACCCCCGTTTCCATCCCGCATGGCGAGAGCGTGCTCGACATCAACGAGGTGCTCAAAATCCTGCCGCACCGTTATCCATTCCTGATGGTGGACCGCATCGTCGATTGCCTCGGCGACAGCAAGTGCACCGGCATGAAAAACGTCACCATCAACGAGCCCTATTTCCCCGGCCACTTCCCCGGCCACCCGATCATGCCCGGCGTGCTGCAACTTGAGGCGATGGCCCAGGTTTCCTCCGTCCTCATGCTCCGCAAGCCGGAAAACGCCGGTAAAATCGGTTACTTCATGAGCGCGGACAGCGTGAAATGGCGCCGCCCCGTCCTGCCCGGCGACACCCTGTTCATCGAGACCGAAATCATCAAGATGCGCGGCTCCATCGGCCAGACCCGCTGCCGCTGCCTCGTCAACGGCGAGGTCGTCTCCGAAGCCGAACTCAAGTTCGCGCTGATGGATAGATAAGAAGAGACATAGGATATTGGAAATTGGATATTTGGGAAGATTCGCTTCCCTCTGCCACGCACCGATATCCCCCCTCTTTCCCCAATTTCGAATCTCTAATAACAAATCTCTTTTCCAACCATGTCCTCCGACCGCAAGACACTTGAAGAACGCCACCAGATGACCGACCTTGAGCGGCTCCGC
>CAYXZE010000238.1:0-4531 GCA_964469395.1 uncultured Luteolibacter sp. | reverse complement strand
CGGGTAACTAGGCAAGGCACAAGTTGAGTGCATCACCGCCTTTCTGCCGGAAGACCCCTTCAGTTGAAATGGTTCCAGTCGTAAAAAAACGCGGGAAATTCAAAAAATCCCCATTTCCGCTCTCCCGCCCTTTACGCATTTCCGCAGCCTAAAATCTTTTCCCGCTCAGAAAAGCATCGACTCCAGCTCCTCCATGCTCCAACCCGCCGCGTCGCCCGCTCCGTTTTCGTCGATCGCGGATGCCAGCTCGCGCTTCTTCGCCTGCAACCGGACCACCTTCTCCTCGACGGTGCCACGGGTGAGCAGGCGGTAAACCGTGACCGGCCGGGTCTGGCCGATCCGGTGCGCGCGGTCCGTCGCCTGGGCTTCCGCCGCCGGATTCCACCACGGATCAAAGTGCACCACCGTGTCGGCAGCCGTGAGATTCAGACCGTAACCACCGGCCTTGAGACTGATGAGAAAGACCGGCGGACCGTCCGGCTGCTGGAACTTGTCCACCAGTTGCTGACGATTCCGCGACTGTCCATCGAGCCTCAAACTGTCCCAGCCGCGCTCGGCGATGCTTTTCTCGATTTCCCGTAACTGCGTCTGGAATTGGCTGAAGATCAGCATCCGGTGATTTCCATTCACCGCTTCCTCGATCAACTCCAACAAGCGTTGGAGCTTGGCGGAGCGCCGCGCCACCAACAGTTGATTGAATCTCTCGTTTCCAAGCAGCGCCAGATCGCAGCACGTCTGCCGCAGCCGCAGCAGCGCGGTGAGCATTTGCATCCGCGCCGCCCCCTTATTGCCCGAATCCGCGATGGCATCCACCCGCTTGCGCCCCTCGACGAGGAGCTCTTTATAAACCGCCTGCTGATCCGCAGTCAGGTCGCAGAACTCGTCGATGAATAGCTTGGACGGCAATTCCGGAGCCACCTGCTCCTTGGTCCGACGCAGCAGGAAGGGCGAAATTTTAAGCCGCAGCCGCTCGATCACCGCGCTCGCCGATTCCCCCGTCGCCAACGGCATTTCATAGCGATCCTTGAACTCCTCCCGTCCACCCAGCCAGCCCGGCTGAATGAAGCGGAAAATCGACCACAAATCCTTCACCCCGTTTTCGATCGGCGTCCCGGTCAGCGCAACCCGGCAGGTCGCCCGCAGTTTTGAAATCGCCTTGGCGTGATCCGTGTCCGGGTTCCGCATCAAGCTGGCCTCGTCCACCACCACGGCGCGGTAGTCGCGCTTCAGGTGATACGCCAGATCCCGGGCCAACGTCCCGTAACTGGTCAGAATCACATCGCCCGCCCGCACCTTCTCCCGCTCCGCATCCCGGCCCGCACCATGCAAAATCCTCACCCGCCGGGCCGGCGCAAACCGCGCGAACTCACCCCGCCAGTTCCCCAGCAGCGAGGCCGTAGCCACCACCATGACCACTCCGGAATCCTTGGCCTCCAACTCAAACACTCGTTCGATTAAAGCGATTGTTTGAACCGTTTTTCCCAGCCCCATGTCGTCCGCCAGCAGAGCCCCGCCGAAGCGTTGGACCCGGTCAAACATCCAGCCCGCACCGAGCGATTGGTAGGGCCGGAGCTCGGCTTGCAAGGTGGCCGGTGAATCGAACGTGAATGAAATCTCTGAATCACTATCCGTCTGAGACTTGTTGATTTTATTCCGGATTTCACGAACCAGCTCGCCCGACCGCGCCGAAGCCATGAAATGGCCGTTTTCCTGACGCAGATCGAGATCGGAGAAAAGCGGATCAATGACGTTCGCGATGTCATCCGAGATCACCAATCGACGCCCGCCCGCCGCACCTCCAGCACCCCTGCCCGCCCGCAGCAATCGCCGCACTTCCGCCGATGGAACCGAAACCCCATCACTCGTTTGAAACGAAAGATCAAAACTCAACCAATCCTCGCCCGAGCCCAAAATCTCGATTTTCGGTGAAACCACGGCGACCTGCTTCTGCACATGGTTGAAGCGCTCGCCTTCGAGGACACTCCATTCCTTGCGTAACACCGGCAGCGACTGGGTGAGGAAATCCAGAATCGCGGACTCCCCTTTCATGACCCAACGACCGTTTGAGAAATTTTCCACCGCGAAGCCCGCCCGCGAAAGCCGCCCCGCCGCCTTCTCCTCCTTCGCCAAATCCCGAACTTCGCAGTGGTCGCCAATCAGGCGCGGCAAGCCATCGACTTTTCCCAATCCCGGCGGGACCGGCGGGGCCGAGCCATAACGAACGCTGAGCTGCGCCTCCAAATGCTGGAGCGAACCTTCCAACGACAGCTCGAAAACCGCCGGAGCCGGAATGAAATGCAGCGATTCCAGCCACGACTCCGCCGGGAAATGCAGCCACTCCTGCCAGGAGTCGAGGTGATTGAAAAACCGCGGAGTCGGGATTTCCACGGATTTTCCCTGGGCCAGCTCGCGCAACGGAACCGCCAACTCCGCCGGAATGCTCCCCTCGCCCACCCGCACCACCGAGTCATCGCCGATCTGCCAGAACGAGCCGCTGATTTCGAGCCACGGCCCGGACTCCGGGTCCGGGGCGAGTTGGATCGAATCCCCGCGATGATCCGCCACGCCGAGTTGAAGCCGCTCGCCCGAACGGATTTGAATCAGCAAACGGTCTTTCCCCGCCGCCAACCGCGGATGCTCCGCGAGGGATTCGAGAAACGCCGGGACGCGGGCACCATCCAGATTGAGGCTGAGAATCTCCTTTTTCGCCACCCCCTCCTTGGCGAGCCAGGCACTCAAGCGGTCGTCAGCCGGAGAAATTTCACCGCCATTCGCCACCGCCAAGGTCGCGGCGAATTTCCCGCGAGCCAGTGCGTCACGCCAGTTCAAGGGCAGCAAAACCTGCCAAGGAACCGCCGCAACTGACTGAACGGCAACATTTGGAACAGTTGCTTGAATCGATGGTTTTTCAACAACTTTACCGAGAGACGCCAACCCGGTCGCCACCGCATGGCAGCAAACCGCGCCACTGCGCTGGTTGTCGGAGCAAGGGCAACTCGTATCGAGATTCGTCGGGGATTTGACGATCACCCTGACCTTCATCAGCCGTTTCCCCATGCGGACCGTGCCGGCCCAACCGGTCGCCCCGGTTTTCACCTCCGCCACCTGCCCGGTCTCGAAAAGCCCCTTGCCCTCCTTGAATGCCTGCCACGAGGCCGCCGCCCTCAACGTTGCTTCTGTCCACCCGCTCATTGTGGCGGGAGTGTTCTCCGATCCCGGGCAGCGCGCAAGATCGATGCCCCGGCGGGATCAACAATCCGCCATGAGCAAAAGGTAGCGCGTCACCGCCGGGGGCACATGCCCCTGAACAGCGACAAGAGCATCCAAGCCAAAGCCATTCCGTCATCCCTTGACCCGGCTTTTTCCTCCCATGGGCCAGCACTCACGGCGAGAGCACGCCACCATCCCGATTTCCCTTGCGACGCGCGGATGGCTCCAGCGTTTCGCGGACAAATTCCAAATCATTCGATTGCTCCTTTACCCACACGCCGCTGTTCCTCCACCTTGGCAAGGACGGCCAATCCTTCAACGCGCACTTGAGACCTCGTCGTCGGACTCAGTTACAATCAACTTTGCAAAGGACAATCCCAGAGCACGACTCCACTTGCGGAGAGGAACCAAACCGGGTTGGGCCAAGCCACGCTCGGCTTTGGAAAGATAACTGAAATCGTAGCCAATCGCTTCACTCAATTGACGAAGAGTCATCCCCACAGCCTTCCTTTCGCACGCCAATCGATGGACGATCCGGCGAAGAAACTCCACGTCCGGATCTTCCGCAGAGGGAAGATCGGAAATAGAATCCAACGGACAAAGCGTTCGAACATCTTGCGAATGTAAAATTCCTCAAAGGAGGATTTTTCAGCTTGTGGCACAAATACCACAAATACTACAACGCTGGTGGTTTGCAAAAAAACAGCAGCCATGGCGGCATCTGAACAACTCATCACCTCCACGCAGTTTCAAAAACACCCATCCAATTTGTTCACGAACACTTTCTCCGATCATGAAAACCCTCCCAGCCGCACTCGCTTTCTCTGGCGTCTTTCTGATCGGCCCGATTTCGGCGGACATGGCTCCCCAGCCGCAGCCCGTTTTCTCCCAAGGCCCTCAAAAGAACACCTATGCCATGGACTGGCAGGGCGTGGCGGGCAGGATTTACTTCATGCAAAGATCGGTGGACCTCGCCAATTGGCAATATTTCCCGTTCATCGACTTCGGCGACGGAATGCACAGCCGCGGGATTGTCAGCTTGACCGACAAGGGCTTTTTCCGCCTCAAATGCGTGGACGATCCGGAAATCACCAGCCTCGAACAGGCCCAAAACGCGGATTTCGACGGGGACGGGCTGTCTAACATTTTCGAGCTTGCGTTTGGCTCCAATCCCTTCGACGCCGATTCCACCCCGGGCGGACCGGACAACGGGCCCGACCCCGAGGAAGACGGCATGACCAACGCCACCGAAAACGCCGGCGGCTTCAATCCGATGAAAAAGGACAACCCGAAAGTGATGTTGCAGGTCGTGGATTTCTGA
>CAYXZE010000237.1:0-4544 GCA_964469395.1 uncultured Luteolibacter sp. | reverse complement strand
TGATGAGTGGGGTCGGTCCTTGGATTTCAATATGCCATATTGTTAGATTGTTCACCCCCCTTCACCCTGAATGCACAGCAAGGTTCCGTGGCGAGAATGGGTCTTTCTTAATGATTCTGTCGGTTTCCTCGATGTTCACACATCAAAGCCGAAATACTGCTTCGCGTTGTCGAAGCACACCGCGCGGATCAGTCCCGAGAGCGCCTCGAAATCATCCGGCAGCTCGCCGCGATCGGCCTCGCTGCCGATGAGGTTGCAGAGAATCCGGCGGAAATATTCGTGGCGCGGGAAGGACAGCAGCGAACGCGAATCCGTGAGCATGCCGACGAAGCGCGAGAGCAGCCCGCTGGCGGACAGGGCGTCGAGCTGGAGTTCCATGCCGTCCTTCTGATCGAGGAACCACCAGCCCGAGCCGAACTGGATTTTCCCGGCGGCGGTGCCGTCCTGGAAGGAGTTGGCGATGCAGGCGAACAGGTAGTTGTCCCGCGGGTTGAGGTTGTAGAGCACGATCTGCGGCAGCGAGCCGGAGGTTGCCAGGGCATCGAGATACATGATCAGCGCGGCGCCCTGCTGGGTGTCTCCCATGCAGTCGAATCCGGAATCCACGCCGATCCGCGCGACGCCCTGCGTATTGACGTTGCGGAACGCGCCGAGGTGGAGCTGCTTGGTCCAGCCTTTCGCCGCGTCGAGCTGGCCGAAGAACACCATCAGATAGAACGAGAATTTTTCCTTCTCCTCCGGGCTGGCGGCCTTGCCGGCGCGGGCGCGGTCGAAAATCATCGCGGCCTCCTCGTCGGTGCAGCGCAGCAGCGGAAGACGGTCCAGGCCATGGTCGGAGAGACGGCCGCCCGCCTGATGGAAATCGTCGTGGCGTTTTTGCAACGCGGCCAGGAGGTCGGACAAGTGAATGATGGCCGTGCCCGACTGGACTTCGAGCTTGGCCAGCCACGGCGCGAGCAGATCCGGGCGATCCACCAGCATGGCCTTGTCCGGGCGGAAGGTCGGCAGGACCTTGGTTGTCAAATCGCTGGCGGCGATGGCGAGGTGATCGTCCAGCGGATCGGCCGGATCGTCGGTGGTGCCGACCATGCGGACGTCGAATTTTTTCAGAATCCCGTGGGTGCAGAAGTCCGGTTCCGCCAGAGCCGCGTTGGTCCGCTCCCAGATTTCATCCGCGGTGTCGGGCGAGAGCAGGAGATCGATGCCGAAATAGCGCTGCAACTCGATGTGCGTCCAGTGGTGGATGGGATTGCGCAGGGTGTATGGCACGGTTTCCGCCCAGGCTTGGAATTTCTCGCGCGGGGTCGCGTTTCCCGTGATCAAATCCTCGCTGATGCCATTGGCCCGCAGCAACCGCCATTTGTAATGGTCGCCGCCGAGCCAGATTTCGGAAATGTCCGCCCAGCGGTGGTTGGTCGCGATTTCCCGCGGCGAAAGGTGGCAGTGATAATCGATGACCGGCTGGTCCTTGGCGACTTCATGGAAAAGCCGGCGCGCGGTGGGAGAATGAAGCAGGAAGTTTTCGTCGAGATAGGCCATGGCGAGCCCATCTCAGCCGGGGAACCACCGGGGGCCAAGAGTTAAAATGGGAAATTTCCCACCACCCGGGCCGCCGACGCGAAAAGCGAGACCGGGGCAGAATCATTGACAGCGGAACCATTGGATTTGGTGGAAGAAAGCCCGGCTTGCCGGACAAATCCATGCCGCGTCCATAGCCGAAACACAATCACCCACCAACCAAAAGGATTCCGCCATGATTCTTTACCGCTGGTCGAACCTCACCCGATAATGACTCGTTAGAGGAAACTCGAACAACCGGTCTTCCTCGCGGGTGCCGCCACCGATGTTGTGAATGACAAGCGGCACGCCGGCGGCGCTCTTGCGATCGCTGACGATCATGATGTGCGGCAGGTTAGGCGGCACGGTGCAGGTGACGAGGTCGCCGGGAAGGAATTTCGCCGGCTCGCCGGCCTTCGGCAGCGGTTGCTCGTATCCCTTGCGCTTGAAATACGTCCGGAGATTCGGCACGCGGCGGTGGTCGATGTTCTTGTCCGGCCGGGAGAGCCCCCAGTTTTTCGGATAGACAGAGAAATGCCCGCGCATGTCCTCGTTCACGAGTTTCTGCAGGTCCTGCGACAAGCCGTCGCGCAGGGCGCGGATGACCACATCCGTGCAAACCCCGCCACTTCTCGGCACATCACCGTTAGGAAATTCCAACGCCACATAATCCGGCACATAGCTGGTGGTGACGCCGATCTGCTTGCGCGCGGCGGTGACGATGGCCCCGCCCGTGTCCGCATGGAGGGACAGCAGGCCGAGCAGGAGGAAGGCGATTACTTTCATGGATGTTTCGCTGTTAGGGAAGCCCGAGAAACTCGCGGGCGGCGGCGCGGATTTCCTGACACTCCTCGTCCGTGTAGGATTGTTTGCCATCAAACGCCCACACCGTCCCCGGCCAGGCGGGATCGCCCGTCGAGCGCCCGACGATGTGAATGTGCATCTGCCGGACCTGATTGCCGATGCAGCCGACGTTGAGTTTTTCCGGCTGGAAATAACCGGCCACGAATTCACTGACCCGGCGCATGGCGGCCATCACCTCGTCGTATCGCGCGGGCGGAAGTTGGTGCAGGTCCTCGATTTCCTCGACCTCGGGCACGAGGAGAAACCAGGGAAACAACGCGTTGTCTTTCAGCAGCAGGCGGCAACCGCCGAGCCGTCCGATTTCAAATCCGCCTGCCGCGAGCCGTGGATGGAGTTCAAATGCCATGCGGAGGAGGAAAACAGAGCGGCCTCCTTCTGTCACTCTTTCAAAATCCCCCCGCTTGCGGTGTCCGCCAAACCGCCTATAACCGACGGCAATCCCGATGAACCTCCGCCGCCTCTACCCGCTCAATGGATTTCCGCAGCAGCGGCAACTCTGGTCCTGGATCTCCTTCGATGTCGCGAACCAGTCGTTCACCCTCATCATCAACACCCTGCTGTTCTCCATCTTCTTCTCGGAAGTGGTGGTGCGGGACAACGCCATCGACGACCGGATCTGGGCGCTGACTTACGGCGGCAGCATGCTGCTCACCGCGCTGCTCTCGCCGCTGGCCGGCGCGGCGGCGGACGAGCGGTGCTGCAAGAAACGCTACCTGATCGGCTCCGGCCTGATCTGCGGCATTTTCACCTGCGGCCTCGGCTTCATCCAGCCCGGGCAGTTGTGGCTCGCCGTCCTGCTTTATGTCCCGGCGAATTTCGCGTTCTCCATTGGGGAAAATTTCCTCGCGAGTTTCCTTCCCGCCCTGGCGAAACAGGAACAAGTCGGCCGGGTCAGCGGTTTTTCGTGGGCCTGCGCCTACGCCGCCGCGCTGCTGCTGCTTGTTCTAACCGCCGGGGCGATGCTCCTGCTGAAGCTGGAATCCGCCGATGCATGGCGGCCGTTCTTCGTCTTCGCCGGACTGTGGTTCCTCGCCTTCACCATTCCCACGATGCTGTGGCTGCACGAGCCGCAGGTCCCGCGCGTCATCCACCCGGGACGCAACCTCCTCACCGCGGGCTTCGTGCGGCTGGCGGAATCCGTCCGCAACGCGTCCCGCCACAAGGACCTCGCCATTCTGTTAGTCGCCTCGCTGTTCTACGGCACCGGCATGAGCGTGGTCGTGTTCTTCGCGAGCAAACTGGCGGTGGAATACGGTTTCAATCAGGTGAACCTGGTCGTCTTCGTGGCGGTGATCACCGTCTCGGGCATCATCGGCACCATCATTCCCACGCTCTATCAGGACAAGCTCGGCCACCGGCGCTCGGTGCTGGTTTTCCTGGTGATCTGGCTGCTCACCGCGCTGGGCTTCGCCTACTACGCCTACCTTTACCAAGCCCACGGCCTCAGCGGAGAGGCGGGAAAATACCCGACCTGGCCGCTGTGGCTGATCGGCAACCTGCTCGGCTTCGGCCTCGGCTCGCTCGGCTCGGCGAACCGCGCCTTCGTCAGCTACCTCGCCCCGCCGAACCGCGAGGCGGAAATCTTCGGCATCTGGGGACTGATGTGGAAATTATCCGCCATCATGACCTTCCCCTTCGCCTGGGTGAAGGACACCATGGGCACCGCGGAAGCCCTGCTGGTGCTGGCCGGATTCCTCCTCGCCGGGCTGATCCTGACGCTTTTCATCAACGAACGCCGCGGCCACGAAGCCGCCATGGAAATTTGATCGAAGAAATTTTCTAAGGAATTTGGCGGGCGGGCGTCTCCCTTAAGGAAACCCACGCGCCCCATGAACCCGAACTCCGATTCCCACACCCAAGACCATCCTCAGCCCGCGGCGGCACCCCGCCAGACATTCTGGGAAAAACTCGGCGGCGGCTCGCTGACCATCGCCGTGTTCCTCCATGTCATCCTGCTCGTGATCGGCGCGTTCTGGGTTTTCCAGATCATCCAGGAGCCCGAGAAAACCGTCGATTTCATGCCGCCCTCCGGAGGCGGCGGCGAGCGCGGAGCGGAACACAAGATCCAGCAGAAAAAACAGGCGCAAATCACCCCCTCGCCCAACGTCAAACGGGTCTTCGCC